>CAYMSE010000393.1:0-4508 GCA_964392935.1 uncultured Oleiharenicola sp. | reverse complement strand
TCGGCGACCTGCTGGACGTCACCCTCGACTTCGCCGGCGAACGCCTCGCCCAGTTCGCCCAGATGCCTGGAGTCTCCACCTACCCGGAAATCATGCTCCGGCGCATGCGCGCCCGCCAGCCCCGCGAGGCGGAGGAGGTCGCGACCCCGGCCGGGGCGCCGCTGGAGACCGCCGCGCCCGCCACCCGGCCCGCCCCCGCACCCCTTTTCTCGACCGCGCCGTTTCCGGTGCCGGACCGCCCGGCGGTCCCGCCGCCGGCCGCGCCCGCGGACGGCGGCGAACTCCACCCCCAGAGCCTGCCCGATGCCATCACGCTCGTGCCCGAGCCGGTGCATCACGCCGCGCCGGTCGACCCATGGCTGCAGGTGCTGCGGCCGGTGGCCGACGGATTCGCGGCGCGCGACTGCGCGGTGTTCCTGCGCGCCGCGACCCAGGGCCCGTTCCTCCTCACGGACGGCATCGGCCGCTTCGCCACGCACAACCTCGACCTCGCCGCGGTGCATCCGGACGAGAAGAACGTGTTCAGCATCGCCCTCGCCCGCCGCGAGGCGGTGGTGATCCACAACGCCCGCACGCCGTCGCTCCAGTCGTACCTGCCGCAATGGTTCAAGCTGGACCCCGGGGCGCCCGGCGCCTTCCTGCTCGTGCCGCTCGCGTGCCGCGAGCGGGTCGAGGGGCTGGTGCTCATCGGCTGGGCCGAGTCGCACCAGATCGAGCTCGACGCCGGCCGCGAGGCGCTGCTCCACCTGCTCCGCGCCAGCGCGGAAGGCCTCCTGCATGAACGCAGCGAGGCCCTGCGCGCGAAATCAGCGTGACGCCCCGACCGCCGCCCCTCCTCACCGGTCCAGTTTGCAGTACTTGATCGGGTGCGGCTGGTCGGCGTCCTTGCCTCGGTTTCGCGACGAATGGCGCGCGAGAACCGGGGACAAACACCGGGCGGCCAGCAGGCCGCAACGGTGCTGCGCTCGCCGCCCGCTGAGCTTCACCGGCCCAGTTTGCGATACTTGATCCGGTGCGGCTGGTCAGCGTCCTTTCCCTTCCGCCGGCGGAAATCCTCGAGGTAGGCGGTGTAGTTGCCGGGGAACCAGTGCACGTGGCTGTCGCCCTCGAACGCCATGATGTGCGTCGCGATGCGGTCGAGGAACCAGCGATCGTGCGAGATGATGACCGCGCAACCGGCGAAGTTCTCCAGGCCCTCCTCCAGCGCCCGGATGGAATTCACGTCGAGGTCGTTCGTCGGCTCGTCGAGCAGGATGAGATTGGCGCCGCTCTTCAGCACGCGGGCGAGGAGCACGCGGTTGCGCTCGCCGCCCGAGAGCACGCCGACTTTCTTCTGCTGGTCGGCGCCGGTAAACCCGAACTGCGCGCAATACGCGCGGCTGTTCACCGTCCGCGCACCGAGCGTCATCACCTCCTGCCCGTCGCTGATGACCTCCCAGATCGTGCGGTCGTGCTGGAGCGAAGCGCGCGACTGCTCGACGTAGGCGGACTTCACCGTCTCGCCGACGCGGAACGTGCCCGCGTCGGGCCGCTCCAGCGCGGTGATGAGCTTGAACAGCGTGGTCTTGCCCGCGCCGTTGGGCCCGATCACGCCCACGATGCCGCCCGGCGGCAGGGTGAACGACAGCTGCTCGAACAGCAGCTTGTCGCCGTAGCCCTTGGCCACGTCCTTCGCCTCGACAACGAGCGCCCCCAGGCGCGGCCCGGGCGGGATGATGATCTCGAACTTCTTCTCCTGCTCGGCGACGTCCTGCTTGAGCATCTGCTCGTAGGCGTTGAGGCGCGCCTGGCCCTTCGACTGCCGGGCCTTGGCCGACGAGCGGATCCACTCCAGTTCGCGCGCCATGGCCTTCTGGCGCCGGTCCTCGGTCCGCTGCTCCACGGCGAGCCGGCGCTGCTTCTGCTCGAGCCAGGAGGAATAGTTGCCCTTCCACGGGATGCCGTGGCCGCGGTCGAGCTCGAGGATCCACCCGGCCACGTTGTCGAGGAAGTAGCGGTCGTGCGTGACGGCGATGACCGTGCCCTCGTAGCGCGCGAGGTGCTGCTCCAGCCAGTTCACGCTGTCGGCGTCGAGGTGGTTGGTCGGCTCGTCCAGCAGCAGGATGGCGGGCTTCTGCAGGAGCAACCGCGCCAGGGCCACGCGGCGGCGCTCGCCGCCGGACAGCTGGTCGACGAGGGCGTCCGGGGGCGGGCACCGCAGCGCATCCATCGCCTGCTCGACCATCGGGCCGGTGTCCCAGGCCCCGAGGTGGTCGATCTGTTCCTGCAGCTTCGCCTGCTTCTCGGTGATCGCGTCGCGCGCCGCGTCGTCGGCCGCCGCGGCGATCTCGTCCCAGCTGGCATCGTACGCGGCGGTGAGGGCCGTCAGGTGCTGCACGCCCTCCTCGACGCAGGCGCGCACGGTCGCGCCGGCGGTGAGGGGCGGTTCCTGCTCCAGCAAGCCGACCGCGTAGCCCGGCTCGAACGCCACGTGGCCGTCGAACTCCTGGTCGCGCCCGGCCAGGATGCGCATGAGCGACGACTTGCCGGAGCCGTTGAGCCCGAGCACGCCGATCTTCGCGCCGTAGAAGAACGACAGGGAGATGTCGCGGAGGATTTCCTTGCGCTCGATCTTCTTCGAGACGCCGAGCATCGAGAAAATGATCTGGGGGGCGTCGGACGTGGCCATGGGCGGATAGCTGGCAGCGCGGAGCCGGGAGCGGCGAGCCCGAAATGGCGGGCGGCGGCCGGGTTTCCGACTCGACCACCCCTTCGGCCGGGATAGTCCTCGGGTGCACCCATCCACCCCATGAAAAAATACCTCGTCGAGTTCATTGGCACGTTCTTCCTCGTCTTCACCGTGGGCATGACGGTCATCGCCCCCGGCGCCGGCAACCTCGCCCCGCTCGCCATCGGCTCCGCGCTCATGGTCATGATCTACGCGGGCGGACACGTCTCGGGCGGTCATTTCAACCCGGCGGTGACGATCGGCGTCTGGCTGCGGGGCAAGTGCCCCACCGCGGACGTCGTGCCCTACCTCGCCGCCCAGGCCGTCGGCGCCGTCGTCGCCGCCGTCGCGGTGAAGGCGCTCAAGACCGGCCTCGTCACCAAGGCCGCGGCGATTGGCGGCGCCATGGCGCCCGAGATCCTGCCGGCGCTGCTGGCGGAATTCCTGTTCACCTTCGCGCTCGTTTGGGTGGTCCTCAACACGGCGACCGCCAAGGGCACGGCCGGCAACTCGAACTACGGCCTGGCCATCGGCTTCACCGTCATGACCGGCGCGTTCGCGGTTGGCGGCATCTCGGGCGGGGCGTTCAACCCGGCGGTCGCGCTCGGCATCTGCGCGATGGGGATCGTCGCGTGGGGCAGCCTCTGGATCTACCTCGTCGCAAACGTCGCCGGCGGCCTCGTGGCGGCGGCGGCCTACAAGGTCGTCAACGGGGCCGACTGACCGCCCCGCGGAGTCGCCCCCGCGCAGTCCGGCCTTGCCAACCGGCGCCCGCTGCAAAACATCCCGCGAGCGCCACGGCATGAACAACGAAATCCTCTGGCTGATCCGCCTTGGACTTGAACAGAAATTGTTCACCCGCGAGCAGGCGCTGGCCACCCTGAAGGCGGTGGGGCGCGACGCCCAGCTGATGGACTTCGCGCAGCGCCTGATCGACGACAGCATCGTCACCGACGTGGAGAAGCTCGAGACCATCGCCGGCCAGGCGATGGCGCGCGCCCAGGTCGGCCCGCCGCCCGGGAATCCCCTGGTGGACGACAGCACGCCGCCGATGGCGCCCCCGGCCACTGCCCGTGCCCGCGGCTCCTCGCCGGCCACCGGCGGGGGCGGACCGCCGCCGCGCTTCCCCTTCGCCGAACTCGGCACGATGGACGACGAGGCCGTCGCCGCCGCCCTGCGCCAGCTGCTCGTCGCCGCCGGTGAGTTCGGGGCCAGCGACCTGCACCTTTCCGCCGGTTCCCGCCCGTTCATCCGCAAGCACCGGTCGCTCACGCCGATCGCGGAGCACATCCTGACCGACGCCGAGTCGCTGCGCCTCAACACCGTCCTCCTCGCCGGGCACCAGAAGAACATCTATCTCGAGCGCCGCGACTACGACCTGGCGCTGGCGCTCGATGCCGGCCACCGCTACCGCGTCAACCTGATGTTTCACAAGGGCGGCCCCTCGGGCTCGTACCGCCTGGTGCCGGCCGGCATCCCGAAGCTCGACGAGCTCGGTCTGCGCAACCTCGATACCATCCGCAAGCTCCTCACCTACCACAACGGCCTCATCCTCATCACCGGGCCCGTCGGCGCCGGCAAGACCACCACCCTTGCCGCGATGGTCGCCGAGTTGAACGAACAGCGCGAGGACCACATCATCACGGTCGAGGATCCCATCGAGGTCGTCCAGACGCCGCGGGGCTGCAACGTCACCCAGCGCGAGGTCGGCCCGCACACGAAATCGTTCTTCAGCGCCCTCAAGGGCGCCCTGCGCGAGGACCCCGACGTCATTGTCATCGGCGAGCTCCGCGACCTCGAG
>CAYMSE010000392.1:0-9741 GCA_964392935.1 uncultured Oleiharenicola sp. | reverse complement strand
GAAGAGCACGCTGATCAAGATCATCACCGGGGCGCACCAGCCCGACGCCGGCGAGCTGGTGGTCGCGGGCGAGCGCGTGGCCCACCTGACGCCGGCCCGCGCGCAGCAGCGCGGCATCGCCTGCATCTACCAGCAGCCGGCGCTGTTCGGCGACCTGACGGTCGCGGAGAACATCGGCCTGCGGCTGGAGCCCGCGGGCGCCTTCCGGCGCATCGACGGGCCGGCGCGCCGCCGGCGGGTCGCGGCGCTGCTGCAGCGCATCGGCGCGGCGATCCCGCCCGACGCGGAGGTCCGCGCGCTCTCGATGCCCGAGCAGCAGCTCGTCGAGATCGCCTGTGCCCTCGGGGCCGGCGCGCGGATTGTGATCATGGACGAGCCCACCGCGTCGCTCACCCGCAGCGAGCAGGAGCGCCTGTTCGGCATCGTGCGCGAACTGCGGGCCGCCGGCACGGGCGTCATCTACATTTCCCACCGGCTCGAGGAGATCTTCGCGCTTGCGGACCGCGTCACCGTCCTGCGCGACGGCGAGAGCGTCGGCACGCAGCCCGTGGGCCGGATGACCGAGGGCGAGCTGATCCAGCTGATGGTCGGCCGCGAGGTGAGCCTGCTGTACCCGCCGGCTGGCGGCGCGCCGGGCGCGGAGGTGCTCGGCGTGCGCGGGCTCGGCTGCGCGGCCGCAGGGGTGCGCGACGTGACCCTGGCCGTGCGGGCGGGCGAGGTCTTCGGCCTGGCGGGCCTGGTGGGCGCGGGCCGGACGGAGCTCGCGCGCACCCTGTTCGGCCTGACGCCGGCGGACGCGGGCGAGATCCGCCTCGGCGGGCGGTTGGTGCGGATCGCGTCGCCCCGCGACGCGGTCGAGCAGGGCATCGCCTACGTGCCGGAGGACCGCCGGCGGCACGGCGTGGTGCTGGAGATGCCGATCGAGGAGAACATGACGATGGCGGTCCACGGGCGGCTGTTCCCCGGGGCCTGGCTGCGCCTCGGCGCCGAGCGGGCGCTGGCGCAGCGGTACATCCGCGAGCTGGCGGTGAAGTGCGCCGGGCCGGACGCGCCGGCGGGCAGCCTCAGCGGCGGCAACCAGCAGAAGGTGTCGCTGGCGCGCTGGCTGGCGACGCAGCCGAAGCTCCTGATCCTGGACGAACCGACGCAGGGCGTGGACGTCGGGGCCAAGAGCGAGATCCACCGCATCGTGCGCGCGCTGGCGGCGCAGGGCCTCGCGGTGATTTTGATTTCGAGCGACCTGCCGGAGGTGCTCGGCATGAGCGACCGCATCGGCGTGATGCGCGGCGGCACGCTGGTGGCGACGCTGCCCGGCGGCAGCGCGGCGCCGACGGTGCTGGCGGCCGCGCTCGGCCAGGAGGGGGCGGCGTGAAGCGTCATTTCCAGGAGCTGTCCGTCGCCGCGACGCTCGGCGTGGTGCTCGTCGCGCTCGCGGTCGCCGCCCCGGCGTTCTACCAGCCGCAGCCGCTGCTGTCGCTGCTCACGCGCGAGGCGCCGGCGCTGGTCGTCGCCTGCGGCATGGCGCTGGTGATCATCGGGCGGCAGATCGACATCTCGGTGGGCTCGCAGTTCTCGATCTGCAGCGTGTGCGCCGGCCTGCTGGCCGTGCGCGGCTGGCCGCTGGCCGGCGTCGTGCCGGCGGCGATGGCGCTCGGCGCGGGCCTCGGCTTCTGCAACGGCGCGCTGGTGGCGTGGCTCGGGTTGCCGTCGATCGTCGTGACGCTGGCGACGATGGTGACGCTGCGCCAGGGGCTGAACCTGGTGCGCCAGGGCGAGTTCGTGAACCTGCCCGACGGCGTGCAGTGGTTCGGCCTGGCGCAGACGCAGGGCCAGTGGCTGCTGGTGCTCTTCGCGGTGGCGGTGCTGGCGGCGTTCGCCTACGCGATGAAGCGGCTCGCGGCCGGGCGCTGGGTGTACGCGGTGGGCGCGGATGCCGAGGCGGCGCGGCTCGCGGGCATCCGCCCGCGCGCGGTGACGCTCCTGCTGTTCGTCCTGATGGGGGCGCTCGCCGGGCTGGCGGCGGCGATGAACCTGGTGCAGTCGCCGCAGATCCAGCCGCAGGTCGGCGCGGGGCTGGAATTGAAGGTGATCGCGGCCGTCGTGGTGGGCGGCGTGGCCATCGCGGGCGGGCGGGGGAATCTCTGGGGCATGTTCGCCGGCTTCCTCCTGCTGGCGTGCGTGTCGCCGGCGCTGACGCACCTCCACGTCGAGGCGCACTGGGAGAAGGCGATCCAGGGCGCGATCATCCTGCTCGCCGTGATCGCCGACGGCTGGCGGCGGGCGCGCGCCCAGGGAGGCGCCGCATGAACCCGGCCGAGACCTTCTGGCGAAGGATGCTGCGGCGGCCGGAGACCCTGCTGGCGGCCGTGCTCGTCGTCGAGTGGCTGCTGTTCTACCACTTCGGCACCACGACCAACCGGCGCGGCGTGGTCGTGGGCTTCGGCACGATGGCGCGGCAGTTCGACATCCTCCGGCACTCCTGCGAGATTGGCCTGCTGGCGCTGGCGCTCACGCCGATCATCCTCACCGGCGGCATCGACCTCTCGGTCGGCTCGCTGCTCGGCCTCGGCGCGGTGGTCTTCGGCCAGCTGTGGCACGACGCCGGCCTGCCCGTGCCGGTGGCGGCGGCGCTCACCCTCGTCGCCGGCGGGCTGGCCGGCGGCCTCAACGCCGGGCTGATCACCCGGCTGCGGCTGCCGCCGCTGATCGTGACGCTCGGCACCTACTCGCTGTTCCGCGGGCTGGCCGAGGCGCTGACGCACGGGGCGGTGACGTACACGGATTTCCCGGCCGGCTTCCTTTTCCTCGGGCAGGAGCGGGCGGGCGGGCTGCCGACGCAGGCGTGGGTGTTCCTCGCGGTGGCGGCGTCGGTCTGGGTGCTGGTGCACCGCACCACCCACGGGCGCGCGTTCCGCACGATCGGGTTCTCGCCGGAGGGCGCGCGTTTCGCCGGGCTGCCGGTCGGCCGCCGGACGGCGGAGGTCTACGTGCTGGCCGGCGTCATCGCCGCGCTGGCCGCGCTGATCTACACCGCGCGCCTCGGCCAGGCCAAGGCCGATGCGGGCACCGGCTACGAGCTGTTCGCCATCACCGCCGTCGTGCTCGGCGGCACGAGCATCTTCGGCGGCCGCGGCAGCGTCACCGGCACCCTGCTGGGCGTGGCGGCCATCGCCGTGCTCAAGAACGGCCTGGCCTGCCTGCCGGTGGTGATCCGGATGAACGCCGCCGAGGAGATGTCCGGCCTGCTCACCGGCGCGCTGCTCGTGCTTGCGCTCGTCGGGAGCAATCTGCCCACAATGCTGTCCCAGCTTCGCGCCCGTCTCGGGCGCTCCACCCCCCCTTGACCCCATGAAATCCCTCCGCTGCCTCCTGACCGTACTCGTCGCCACCGCCGTGGCGCTCGCCGCCGCCGGCGCCGCCGATGCCCGCCTGATGATTGCCATGCTGCCGAAGGCGAAGGGCAACGCCTACTTCATCACCTGCAAGACCGGGGCCGAGAAGGCGGCGAAGGAGCTGGGCGTCGAGCTGCTCTTCGACGGCCCGACCGACTCCAACGCCGCGCGGCAGAACGAAATCGTCGAGAACTGGATTACGCTCGGCGTGGACGTGATCGCCGTCGCCGCGGAGAACAAGGAGGGCATCTCGACGGCGCTGCGCAAGGCGCGGCAGCAGGGCATCCAGGTGATCACCTACGACGCGGACGCGCTGCCCGACACGCGCACGTACTTCGTGAACCAGGCCACGCCCGCGGGCATCGCCAACACCCTGATGGACGAAACGGCGCGCCTCTGCGGCGGGGAGGGCGAGTTCGCCATCATCACCGCGACGCTCACCGCGGGGAACCAGCGCGAGTGGCTCAAGCTCATCAACGAGCGCCTCGCGGCGAAGTACCCGAAGATGACGCTCGTCGCCGTGCGGCCGAGCGACGACCTGAAGGACAAGGCGCAGTCCGAGGCGACGGCGCTGATGAGCGCCAACCCGAACCTGAAGCTCCTCATGGCCATCTGCACGCCCGGCACGCCCGGCGCCGCGGAGGCGGTGAAGCAGGCCGGCAAGGCCGGCCGGGTGCACGTGATCGGCCTGGGCCTGCCGAACGAGAACAAGCGCTACGTGAAGGACGGCATCACCGACGCCGTCGTGCTCTGGAACACGGACGACCTCGGTTACCTCACGGTGTACGCCGCCGCGGCCCTGGCGAAAGGCGAGCTCAAGCCCGGCGCGAAGTCGTTCACGGCGGGTGCGCGCGGCACCTACGAGATCCAGGGCGACAACATTCTCCTCGGCCAGCCGTTCATCTTCAACGCGGGCAACATCGACCAATTCGATTTCTGACCCCGGCCGGGGCGCGATATCGGCCTTGTGCGGGCTCGGCGGGTTCGTAACCTGCCGTTTCCACGCTTCTGTCCGCCTGGCCAGCGGACCTGCCATGACTCATTCCGCCCCGGCTTTCTTCCGTCTCTGCGCCGCCACCCTGCTGCTGGCCGGGGTGGCGTTGGGTGCGGCCGAACCCGAGTTCCGGCCGGATTTCGCCAAGCCCCTGTCGCAGCGGCAGCCGCTGATCGTCGGGGCGACCTCCGACAGCTTTCCCTACGCGTACGTCAACGCGGAGGGCCAATGGACCGGTTACACCGCGGAGATCTTCGAGGCGGTGGCGCGGACGATGAACCTCGAGCACCGGCGGATCGTCAGCCGGGGCCAGGACCTGCAGCGCCGTTTCAAGGACGGTGAATTCGACCTCCTGCAGACCCTCAGCCAGACGCCGGACCGGGAGGAGTACGCCGATTTCACCGTGCCGTTCCTGACGTTGCAGGGGGCGGTCTTCGTCAACCGCCGGAACCCGGCGATCCGCACCCTGCGGGACCTCGAGGGCAAGCCGTTCGCGCTGATCGGGCGGGGCAGCATCGGCGAGAAATTCCTCCGCGACCAGGGCCTGCACGTGCAGATCCGCCTGGTGAGTTCCTCGACGGAGGCCCTGCAGCTGATCGAGAACGGCGAGTGCGCGGCCTCGTTCATTTCCCAGCTCACGGCCTGGTCGGTGGCCGAGCGGCTGAAGCTGAAGGACGTCGCCATGCTCGGGCGCCCGCCCGCCGACTACGACATCCGGTTTTGTTTCGCGGTGCACAAGGGTGACGCGCGGCTGCTCGCGCGGTTGAACGAGGGCCTGATCGTCCTCCAGCGCACCGGGGAGCTGGATCGGATCCGCGACCGCTGGTTCGGGCGCTTCGAGCCGCGCTTGCTGACGTACGAGCAGGTCGTGACGTGGGGCGCGGCGGTGTTTGCCGTGGCCTTCGCGGTGGCGCTCGCGGCCTTCCTCCGGCAGCGCGCGCTGCGCCGGCGCATCGCGCGGCAGGCGGCGGAACTCGCGGACCAGGAGGCGCTGTTGCGCGCGCTGTATGATCACCTGCCGTTTGTCGTGTGCGTGCTCGAGGGTCCGCCCGGGAAGTTCCGCGTGCGGTCCGTCAATCGCCAGGGCGAAGCCTACCTCGGCCGGCCGGCCCGCGAGGCCGTGGGGCGGCCGCTGGCGGAGCTTCCGCTCGAGCCCGAGTGGAACCGCCACCTGCAGGACCTGCTGCGGCGCAGCCCGGACCTCGCCGGGCAGCTGCGCGAGGAGCGCTTCCTGTCGTCGGCCCGCCGGCGCCTCGTGTTCACCCTGCTCCCGCTCGCCGGCGGACCCGCCGGGGAGACGCGCATCTGCCTGCTCGTCGAGGACGTCACCAAGCACCGCGCGCTCGACGACGAGATCGCGCAGTCGCGCAAGCTCCGCGCGGTCGGCGAGCTCGTGGGGGGCATCGCGCACGAGTTCAACAACCTGCTGACCCCGATCGTGCTCAATGCGAACCTCATCAAGCTGGACCGGCCCGGCGACCGGAAGCTGCACGCGGACCTTGCGCTCATCGCGGACGCCGGCCAGCGCGGGGCCGACCTCACGCGGCGCCTGCTCGCCTTCGGGCGCAAGTCCGACGGCCGCGTCGAGGCGGTCGCGCTTGCGCGGGTGGTGGAGAACAGCTTCGCGTTGATGCGCCTCACCGTCGACCGGCGGATCCAGTGGCGCAACGAGGTGCCGCCGGGCCTCCCGCCGCTCCACGTCAATGTCACCGATCTGAACCAGGTGATCGCCAACCTCATCCTCAACGCCCGCGACACGCTGGCGGAAAAGCTCAACTTCCAGCGCGACGGGTGGACGCCGTTCATCGCCGCGGAGGCGGTGGCCGAACCCGTGGACCGGATACCGCGGAGCGCGGGGCCGGCGCGACCCGCGGGCCTGCGCGGCTGGCAGCGGCTCACGGTCCGCGACAACGGCATGGGCATGAGCCCGGAGGTGCGCGAGCGCATCTTCGAGCCGTTCTTCACGACGAAGGACGTGGGCCAGGGCACGGGGCTCGGCCTCGCGACCGTCTGGCACCTCGTGAGCGCCGCCGGCGGATACGTCGAGGTGGAGTCGGTGCCGGGCCAGGGCTCCGCCTTCCACGTGTGGCTCCCCGAAGTGCCGCTCCCGCCGGGCGACGCCCCGACCGCGAGCGCCGCGCCCGCGACGGGCGCGACGGCGCTGCGGGTGTTCCTCGCGGATGACGACGACCTCGTGGCGCAGACCATCACCGCGGTGCTGCAGCGCGCGGGCCACGTGGTCCACCGCGAGGCCGACGGGCTCGCGGCCTGGAGCTTCCTGCGCGGCACGCACGCGAGCTTCGACCGGGTCATCCTGGACGTGAACATGCCGGGACTCGACGGCATCGCCGTGGCGCAGCGGTTGCGCGCCGACCTGCGCTACGCGGGAAAGATCATGATCATCAGCGGGCGCCTCGGGTCGAACGACCTGCGGCAGATCACGGAGGCGCAGGTCGACGCGGTGCTGACGAAGCCGTTCACGCCGCAGGAGCTCCTGGGGGCGGTCGAAGCGGGCCAGGCCGGCCCGCGCGCGCGCGGCTGACGCGGGCTACCTCGTCGCGCCGACGAGCTCCGCGATCGTGCCGGCCTGGTGGCCGCTGAACTCGTTGCGGAGCTGACCGCAGTACGCGTGCACCTGCAGCTCGAACTTGCGCAGGTCGAAGCTCGGGTAGAGGCCCTCGCGGAGGATCTGCCATTCCGGCGTTTCCTCGAGCGGGAGCGGATGCTCGCGCATCGGGTCGCCGGAGGTGCCGACCTGGTTGTGCCGGCAGAGTTCGCGGGCGAGCGAGACGATGGCGACGAGGACCTTGTCCTCGCCGGCGCGCTCGGGCTGGTGGAGCCAGCGCATGACGTTGGCCAGGCGCGGCGAGAGGTTCTGGTGGGTGGCGAAGAGGCCGCCGATCTCCGCCGTGGTGCCGCCGAAGCAGCGCTGCTCGACCTCGGACAGCGGCCGGCGCTCCACGCGCGCGTGCTCGAGCACCGCCTGGAAGCCGCCCGGGTGCAGGTGGGCGAGGATGAGTTTGCCGATGTCGTGCAGCTGGCCGCCGGTGCGCGCGATGGGCTCGAGGCTGTAGAACTCGAGGTCCTTGCAGATCAGCTGGGCCACGCGGGCCACGCCGCGCTGGAAGGTCCAGAACCACGGCCAGGTGAACGCGGGGGCGAGGTTGAAGGCGCGTTCGTCGGCGATGAGCAGGCCGCGGGCCTCCGTCTCGAGCAGGATCTCGCCCAGCTGGCCGACGGCGAGCCGCGCGTCCTCGATGCGGTTGAACGCCTCGGTCGCCGGGTGCGCGCGGTTGGCCGCCGCGAGCATCTGGGCGCTCAGGCCGGGATCGCGCGCGACGAGATCCATGAGCGGGTTGATGCACGAGGGATGGCCGTTGGCGGCCATCTGGAAGTCGGCGGCGGCGGAATCGATGACCGGGCAGCCCCGCAGCGCCAGCACCTCGCGCTGAATCTGCTCCCACGGCACCACCGGCGTGCGGCCCGCGGCGAGCGCCGCCTGCCAGGTCTCGCGCTCGGCGCGGTAGGCTTGCGCATCACTCTCGTCCTGCCCGAGGAACTCCACCCCGGCGTGCTCGGGATTGAGCCGGGCGTGGATCATGCGGCCGGCGAAGTCGACGGCCTCGAGGTCGGACTCGAACGCGGACCAGCGGTCCTCGCCGGCGTGGCCCGCCATCTGGTCGAGGCACTCGACGAGGCCCCACGCGCCGGCCGCCTCCGCGCTCTGGTGCAGCGGGTTCACCGCGTCGAGCAGATGCGGCAGGCTGTGCATCGCGGCGGCCTTCTCGAGCGCGCCGCGGGCGGCGGTCACCGCCTGCTGCACGAGGTCGAGCTGGCCGTGCAGCTGTTCCGGGGTGAGGCCCATGAGCTTGCAGAAGGATTTCTCCTCCTCGAAGAAGCGGTCGCGCCACGGGTTGGCCGCGGCCTTGTCGATCTCGGCGAAGACCGCGTCGTCGTGGTAGGGCTTGATCAGGAAATTCTGCACGCGCAGGTCGATCGCGCGCTTCACCACGGTGCGGTCGCCGTTGCCCGTGTAGATCACGACGGGCAGGAGCTTCAGGAGGCAGTCGTTCTTCAGGCGCTGCACGAACTCGAGGCCGTGGGCCGGGCCGATGACCAGTTCCGTGAACACCATGTCGATGCCCGGATTGCGCCGGATGAATTCCCACGCGTCGGACACCTGCTTCAGGCCCACGAGGTGGTGGTTGCCGCGCGCGAGGATGCCATGGAGGGCGCGTCGCGCCCTCTCATCCGGGTCGAGCAAAAGGATGCGCGCCATGGCGGGGAGGTGATGCGTGGCTCCGCCGGGAAAGCCGGCGGTTATGCCTACGGTTTACCATCGGCGTCGGCTGGGGGCCCTTGAGGTAAAACGGGTTCAAATCCCGGCCGGTTTTCGCCGCGGGCCGGGGCCCGGACGGCAACCGCGGTTTCAAGAATACTTCCGCCGGGTTCGGTGGCCCCGGACGGTCATTGGACGAGGCAGCAAAGCCAACCGGGGTCAGCGCCCCCGGCTACAGCCCCCGCCAAATGGCCCTGGTTTTTGGGAGGGACGAGCAGATTGCGGGTCAGCGACTGAGTGGCTCAAGCCGGTAGAGACCGGCGCCGTGGAAGGGAATCACGGCGGAAAACTCGCCGTGCGCCTCGCCGAGGTCGGCGTGGGTCCAGAGGTCGCGCACGCGGGCGCCGGCGGGGAAACCCAGGGTGGCCAGGTCCACGGCCACCGGCAGGCCGGGAGCGGTCGCCGTGTTTTCCGGCGTGGCGACGACGACGAGGAATTGCACCGGGCCGGGCACCTGCCCGCGACCGTTGCCCGTGACCTCGGCGCGCGCCTCGAAGCGCACGGCGCCAACCGGGATCGCGTACTCGACGACCGCCGGGATCTCCGCGGCGACGCCGAGCACGCGTCCGTCGTTGTCCTTCTTCACCGCGGTGCTGTCCCAGCACGCGTCGGCGTGCGTCCACGGGAAGTCGGCCAGCGGACGCGCGGTGCCGTCGGCGAAGACTAGGCGGGCGTCGCGCCAGAGCACGCGGTTCCACTCGCCGCGGGCATCGAGGGGGTTCGCCACGAGAAAGAACCCGTCGCCGCCGCGCAGGTCGGCGCGGACGGGGGCGAAGGTTCCGGTTTCGCCGGTGACGGGCGGGCTGGCGAAGCGGGCGTTGGCAGCATCCAGGCGCACGCGGTCGCGGGTGTTGAACACGGCGAGGTACCGGTCCTGCGACCCGGGCACGTTGGCGGCCCAGGCGATCAGGCCGTCGCGGGAAAACAACGGGCGGTTGTCCAAGCTCTGCTGATTGACGGCGAGAACCTCGTCGTTGGTGAGCAGGGCGAGCGTGGCGGGGTCGGTCTTGGTCAGG
>CAYMSE010000391.1:0-2504 GCA_964392935.1 uncultured Oleiharenicola sp. | reverse complement strand
CGGCATCGACCAGAACTACAGCCAGATCATCATCGGCACCGTGGTCATCGCCGCCGTCGTCCTCGACAATTTCAACACCTGGCTGGCCAAGCGCCGGCTGACACAGTCCCCCGGCGCGAAACATTGACCGCGCCGCCCTGTCCTTTCCCCACCCCCTCAACCCCCATCCCCTCCCCGACATGAATCGACTCCTCCTCTTCAGCGCCGCGTTCCTCGTGGGCCTCACCGGCTACGCCGACGACCGCACGCTCGTCATCGGCCTCGTCGCCAAGTCCCAGGGCAACCCCGTGTTCCAGGCCGCCCGCGTGGGCGCCGAGGACGCCGCCAAGGAACTCAGCGCCCAACGCCACCTGAACATCAAGATCGACTGGCGCACGCCCAACGAGGAGGACGCCCAGAAGCAGGCCGAGGCCATCGAGCAGCTCGTGCTCGCCGGCGCCGAGGGCATTGCGGTCAGCTGCTCCGACGCCAACAAGCTCACCGACGCCATCAACCGCGCCGTCGACAACGGCGTGCCGGTCGCGACGTTCGACTCCGACGCTCCCGCCTCGAAGCGCTTCGTCACCTACGGCGTCGACGACATCGAGTGCGGCCGCCAGACCATGGAGGAACTCGCCAAGGTCATGCACGGCAAGGGCGTCATCGCCATCCTCGCCGGCAACCAGAACGCCCCCAACCTCCAGAAACGCGTGCAGGGCGTGAAGGAGGTCGCCGCGAAGTTCCCCGGCATCACGGTCCGCGACGTCTATTACCACAAGGAGACGCCGCAGGACGCCGCCGCCAAGATCGAGCAGGTCATGCAGGCCAACCCCGACATCACCGGCTGGGCCCTCATCGGCGGCTGGCCGCTGTTCACCGACAACGCCCTCAAGTGGCAGCCCGGCACCGTGCAGTGCGTGTCGGTCGACGCCCTCCCCGCCCAGCTCGCCTACATCCGCAGCGGCCACGTGCCCGTGCTCCTCGCCCAGCAGTGCTACCAGTGGGGCTACCGCTCCGTCGAATTGCTGATCCAAAAGATCGTCGACAAGAAGAACCCGCCCGCCGTGAAGGAGGTCAGCGCACTGATCCCCGTCACCAAGGACAACGTCGACGCCTTCGCCAAGAACTGGGACAAGTGGCTGCCGAAGTGAGCCGGCTCCGCCGGCTCGGTTGAGAGATGAGCGTTGAGGGTTGAGGGAACCTTCCCCGCACCGTCGCTCAACACTCAACCCTCAACACTCAACCCGCCCCATGGCTTTCCTCCAATTCACCGGCCTCACCAAGCGCTTCCCGGGCGTGCTCGCGCTCGACGGGGTGGGCTTTGCCGTGGAGCGGGGCACCTGCCACGCCCTCATCGGTGAGAACGGCGCGGGCAAGAGCACCCTGGGCAAGATCCTCGCGGGGGTGCACACGGCTGACGCCGGCGAAATCCGCCTCGACGGCCGCGTCGTGCACCCGACGACGCCGCTGGTCGCGCGCGAGCTGGGCATCGCGATGGTTCACCAGGAACTCGCGTTCTGCCCCAATCTCAGCGTCGCCGAGAACCTCTGCCTCGGCGACCTGCCGCGCCGCGCCGGCTTCGTCGACCGCGCCGCGCTCCGCCGGCGCGCGCGGGCCATGCTCGCGACGATCGGCGCGGACATCGACCCCGACGCCATCATCGGCACGCTTTCCACCGGACGCGAACAGCTCGTCCAGATCGCGGCGGCCGTCGGCACCGGCGCCAAGGTGATCGTCATGGACGAGCCCACCAGCTCGCTCTCCGCCGCCGAGACCGCCGAGCTCTTCCGCCTCGTCCGCGAGCTCAAGCAGCGCGGCATCACCCTCATCTACGTCTCGCACCGCATCGAGGAGCTGTTCGCCCTCTGCGACACCATCACCGTCCTGCGCGACGGCCGGCACGTCGCCACCGAGCCGATCGGCGCGACCGACCCGCACCGGGTCGTCACGCAGATGATCGGGCGCGAGCTCCTCATCGCGACGCCCAACCACCTTGCGCGCGAGCCCGCGGCCGAACGCCTGCAGGTGTCCGGTCTCTCGTCGCCCGGCAAGTTCGCCGACATCTCGCTCACCGTGCGCGCCGGCGAGATCGTCGGCATGGCCGGCATCGTCGGCGCCGGCCGCAGCGAGGTCGTGCAGGCGATCTTCGGCCTCGATGACGACGCGCACGGCGACATCCGGGTCGACGGCCGGCCGCTGCCGCCCCGTTCGATCGAGGCCGCGCTCGCCGCCGGCGTCGGGCTCCTGCCCGAGGACCGCAAGCGCCAGGGCCTCGTGCTCGGGCTCAACTGCCGCGAAAACACGTCGCTCGCCGCCCTGCCGGCGCTGGCGCGGCTCGGCTGGGTGAACCGCGCCGCGGAGCAGTCGCTCGCCTCGCGCTACACGCAGCGCCTGCGCGTGAAGACGCCGTCGCTCGAGGCGCTCCCCGCCGGCCGGCGCGGCGGCAACCAGCAGAAGATCGCCCTGGCCACGTGGCGCGCGCGCTCCTGCGACGTGCTCCTCATCGACGAGCCCACGCGCGGCGT
>CAYMSE010000390.1:0-6476 GCA_964392935.1 uncultured Oleiharenicola sp. | reverse complement strand
AAGTGCTGGAAGGACTGTTCCCAAAAACGTTCCCAAGCTGTGCCCGCAACGGGGCTTTTTCGGACGTTTCGTGTCGCAACGAGTCGCGACAGAAAAGTCTCGTATCCCTCTGAGGCACAAATCAAAATCCCCGGACATCACGATAAAGTGAGCCGGGGAAAATGGAGCGGGCGAAGAGACTCGAACTCTCGACGTCCACCTTGGCAAGGTGGTGCTCTACCAACTGAGCTACACCCGCGAGAGAGAGGCGGAGTATTCAGCCCGGTTTTTGCCCGTCAACCAGAATTATTCAATTTGCCGGAAACCCGCCGCACCCCATTTCCAGCTTCCCCCGCAACTGCGCGACTGCTGAATTAGCGCGCGTCCATGTCCGTCCACTCCGCCTCCCCCTTCATCGCCCAGCCGGTGTTCACCAGCGATACGCCGGCGCCCGCCCGGCTGGCGGCGTGCCGGACCTACCTCGAGGCCGAGGGAAGCCGGATCCAGGAACTGCACCAGTCCGGCGCCGCGGGGCGCACGGTCGCGGAAGCCCTGGCCGATCGGATGGACGGGCTGCTGGTCTCGCTCTTCGGTGCCGCGGTGGCGAGCTGGCGCAAACTGCACGGTGAACCGCCCCTGCCGATGTGCCTGATCGCCCTCGGCGGCTACGGCCGGCACGAACTCAGCCCGCTGAGCGACGTCGACGTCATGTTCCTCTATCCCGAGGCGAAGAAGTCCCCGGAACTGGCGAAATTCCAGGAGCACCTTTCCAACGGCATCCTCTATCCGCTCTGGGACCTCAAGCTGAAGATCGGCCACTCCACCCGCGCGCTCAACGAAGTGTTCGCCGAGGCCACGCGCGACATCAAGACCAAGACCTCGCTGCTGGAGTCCCGCCTCATCGCCGGCGCGGAGACGCTCTACGAGAACTTCACGGAGGCCTACCGGAAGCACTACCTGCAGAACGACCCCAAGGCCTACATCTCGGCGCGCCTGGCGGACCAGGCGAGCCGGCGCACCCAGCACGGCGACACCGTCTTCCTGCAGGAACCGGACATCAAGAACGGCGTCGGCGGCCTGCGCGACTACCAGAATGCCCTCTGGATGTCGCGCGTCCGCCTCGGCATCACGCGCCTCGAGGAACTCGTCGAGCAGCACTACCTGCAGCCCGCGGAACTGCGGGAATTCCAGAACGGCTACGACTTCCTGCTGCGCGTCCGCAACGAGCTCCACTACATGAGCAAGCACCCCACGGACGTGCTCAACCTCGACACCCAGCCGCGTCTGGCGGCCAACCTTGGCTACCGCCAGGAGGCCCTGCTGGAGCGCGTCGAGGCGTTCATGCAGGACTACTACCGCCACGCCCAGTCGATCTACCGCATCTCGAAGACGATTGAGCAGCGCCTCGCCCTGACGATCACCAGCGGGCCCGGGCTCGTCGGCTCCCTGAAGAACCTCATGCTCGCGCGCCGCTCCGAGCGCACGAAGCGCATCGACGGCTTCGTCCTGCGCGGCGGCGAACTCGCCTACGAGAATCGCGACATCTTCCAGCAGGACCCGGTGCGCCTCATCCGCGTGTTCCGCCACTGCCAGCAGCTGGGCTGCACGCCGGATCTCGACCTCGCCTCGCTCATCCGCGGCTCGGGCCAGCTCATCACGCGGCAGGTCATCGAGTCGCCCGACGCCAACCTGAGCTTCCGCACCATCCTCGAGGAAACCGGCCAGGTGTTCCCCAGCCTGTCGCTGATGCACGAGCTCGGCGTGCTCGGGCGCTTCCTGCCGGAGTTCGCGCCGCTGACGTGCCTCGTGCAGCACGAGTTCTATCACCGCGACACGGCGGACATTCACACGCTCAGCACCATTCGCGAACTTGACACGATTTTCACGTCCACGGACGACCGCGCCCAACGCTACCGCGAGGTCCTCCGGCAGACTGCGAATCCCACGCTGTTGTACCTCATCCTCCTGCTGCACGACATCGGCAAGAGCGAGGGCATCCAAGGCCACGCCGAGACCGGCGTGACGGTCGCGGCGCCCGTGCTCGAGCGGCTCGCCGTGCCCGCCGACGCGCGCGCCACGGTGAACTTTATCATCAAAAATCACCTTATCATGGCACGGTTCTGGCAGAAGCACGACCTTGATGATCCCCAGACTTCCGCTGCCTTCGCCGAGCTCGTGGGCGACGCCGACCAGCTCCGGTACCTGTACGTGCACACGTACTGCGATGCCAACGGCACGTCGGCCAGTCTCTGGAACAGCTACAAGGATTCCCTTCACCGGCGCCTGTTCGACACGACGCTGGAACGTCTCGCCCTCGGGGCCGACGTCGAGACGCGCCTGCAGGAACGCAAGGAAATGACCCGCCAGAACCTCATCGCCCAGACCATCCCCGGCATCAGCGCGGACGAAATCACCGCGCACTTCAATCTGCTCCCGGAGCGCTATTTCATCCAGACGGACGAGGCCGAGATCACCCTGCACATCCAGATGGTGAACCGGCTGCTGCACACCATCTCAAACGCCGACTCGCTGAATCCGCTGCGCCCGGTCATCGAATGGAAGGACGACCTGAACCGCAGCTACACGACCGTGCACGTCGTCACGTGGGATCGCGCCGGGCTCTTCTACAAGCTCGCCGGCGCCTTCAGCGTGGCCGGCCTGAGCATCCTTTCGGCCCGCATCACCACGCGGGCCGACCACATTGCCATCGACACGTTCCACGTCGTCGAGCCCGGCCGCGGCCTCGTGCAGAACCAGGCCGCCATGGAGACGTTCGCCCGGACCGTCGACGACGCGCTGGTCAGCGACAAGGACCTTCTGCCGGCCATTTCCGCCCAGGCCGCCAAGCTCGCCAACGCCAATCGCTACAAGGTCGGTGCCTCCGAGCTGCCCGCGACCTTTCCGCCGACGGTCGAGGTGTACCATGAGCTGTCCCTCAAACGCATCATCGTCGAGGTCCAGGCGCACGACAAGATCGGCCTCCTCTACCAGCTGGTGAAGACGATCTCGGACCACGGCTTCGACATCACCTTCGCCCGCATCAACACCGAGCGCAGCATCGCCCTCGATACGTTCTACATCGAGCCCCAGAAGAGCGACGCCGCCCTCGACGAGCCGCAGCTGCATGGCCTCCGCGACGCCCTGCGCGCCGTCATCACCCCTGCCAAGGCCGCCGCCGCCGGTTGAACCGGCCGCCGCCACCGGCGTGAGCACGACACCGCGATCGGTCCCGCGTTGCGGAACGCCCGGCGCTTGACCTAGGATCAAGCACACCCTCCCCATGGCCGAGTTCAACGACCCCGCGGAAGCCCCGGCGCGCCGCGCCGACTTGGAAACGCTCTACGCGCTCGCCGCGCTGGCGACCACGGCGGCGGACGCCCAATCCGCGCAAGGCCGCATTCTCGCTGCCATCATGGCGGCGTTCCCGGCCGACAGCGGCTCGCTCTCCCTCCTCAGCCCGGAAAGCGGGAGCCTCGAGA
Organism: uncultured Oleiharenicola sp.; assembly: GCA_964392935.1. Lineage (GTDB taxonomy): Bacteria > Verrucomicrobiota > Verrucomicrobiia > Opitutales > Opitutaceae > Lacunisphaera. Next base: position 3,018 of record CAYMSE010000390.1, on the reverse strand, counting down.
TCAGCGTGCAGCTCGGCCTGCCGCCGGAGACCGGGGACTTCGCGCTGCGTCCGGGCCAAGGCATCACCGGCTGGGTCGCCCTGCACGGCAAGCCCCTGCTCGCCGCCGACGTCAGCCACGAGCCGCGCTACATCGCCGCCCGCCCGGGCGTCTGCTGCGAGATGGCCGCGCCGCTCCTCATCGACGGCAGCATCATCGGCGTGGTGAATCTCGACGCCGACCAGCCGGCCGCCTTCAACTCGACCGACCTCGACCGCCTGGTCCGCTTCGCCGACGAAGCCGCCGGGGTGCTCTACCGGCTCTGGCAATACGAGCGGCTGCGCACCAACTCCACGCAGCTTGCCACCCTCGTCGAGCTGGGCCACGCCCTCGTCACGCAGCTCGCCCCCGAGGAGCTGATGTCGACCCTCACCGACAGCGGCCGCGCGCTTTTCAATGCGCGCCTCTGCCTGCTGCACGACTACGACGCCGGCACCCGCGAGCTCCGGCTGCACGCGTGGTCCTCCGCGGGCGACCTCGCCGCCACCGGCCTGACGCTGCACCAGAACACCGTGTCCGCCGATGATGCGCTCCTGGCCTCGACGCTGCGGGTCGGCCGCACGACCGAGTACCAGCAGATCGACGGCGATCGCTACCAGGAGGCCGCCGACCTGCCGCGCGATCCGACCCTGCGCTGCGCGCTGGCAACGCCGCTGATGCTGGAGGGCGCCCCCACCGGCATCCTGTCCGTGTTTCATGACCGCCCGCACCGCTTCAGCGACGACGAGAAACGGCTCTTCAACGCCCTCGCCAGCTTCGCGGCCGTGGCCCTCCAAAACGCGCGACTCTATTCCCGCGTCTTCCAGTCCGAGGAGGTGCTCCGGAAGAACGAGACGCTCACGACGCTGGGCCTGCTCGCTGCCGAGATCGCCCACGAGATCCGCAATCCCCTCACGGTGATCAAGCTCCTCCACGGTCCGCTCGGCGCCGACTTCGCGCCCGGCGACCCGCGCCGCCGCGACCTGCAGATCATCACCGAGAAGATCGAGCAACTCGAGGGCCTGGTCACCCGCGTCCTTTCCTTCGCCCGCGCCCCCGCCACGATCCATTCGCGCTGGTCGCTGGACGAGATCCTGAGCGACACCAACCACCTGCTGCGCGCCAAGCTCGCCCAGGCCGGCGTGCAGCTCCACTACGCGCCGCCGGGCGAAGCGATCTCGGTCGACGTGCACAAGGGCCAGCTCCAACAGGTCTTCCTCAACCTCGCCCTCAACGCCCTGCACGCCATGCCGCAGGGCGGCGAACTGCGCATCGTCTGCCTGCCCGACCAGAACTCCATCCACATCGATTTCACGGACACCGGCGGAGGCATCCCGCCCGAGGTGCAACCGCGCATCTTCGAGTCCTTCCTCTCGACCCGCGCCGGCGGCACCGGGCTCGGGCTCACCATCGCCCAGCGCATCGTCAAGGACCACCACGGCGAACTGAAGTTGATGGCCACCGGTCCGCGCGGCACCACGATGCGCGTCACGCTGCCGGTCGCCGCCGGCTAGGGTGGTCCGGCCGTCCGCCGCCCGCGATCGGCCTTCGGTGAATCGAACGGCGGTGGGAAGCGCGCCGATCCGGGCACCGACCGCCGGCCCGGCTTCAACCCGCGGGCCGCAGCTTCAGGTCGACCATCAAATCCGCGGCGATCTTCTCCAGGTCGCGCCGCACCGCCTCCAGCGTCGCCGTGGCCGGCACCAGCACGCGCGCCCGCGCCTGGAAGAGATCGCCGCCGCCCATCGGCGCGCTGACGCATTCCGAAGCCAGCTCCTCCACGTTGACGCCGTGCGCCGCGAGCACGCCGGTGACAGTGCGCAGGATCCCGGGCCGGTCGTTGCCGACGAGTTCGAGGGTCGCCGCCAGGCCGGACGCGGGAACCGGGCCGCCGCCCAATTCGACGACGACGCGCAGGCCGTCCGCCTCCAGGCCGTGCAGCGCGCGGCGCAGCTCCGGCAACTTCTCCGCCGGCACCTCGACCCGCGCGATGCCCGCGAACCGTCCGCCCAGGTGGCACATCCGGCTGTCCAGCCAGTTGCCGCCATGATCCGCGACGCAAGCCGCGACCATCTCCACGAGGCCGGGCCGGTCGCCCGCCATGATCGTCATGACCAGACTTTCCATCATGCCCCGCAACCTACGCGGCGGCCGCGGCACCACGCAACACGCATCTCCCACCCGCTGATGTTCGCAATACGAACATCAGCCCGAGGCCCCGGCACTTCCGCGCCTGTTCGCAATACGAACAGGTGGTTTCGGTCCGCGGCCTTGGAACCCGGGCGCCCTTCGGGGCGATCCGCAGGCGGCCGGGCCACGACGGGGCGCGGCGGTTGCGCCGCGGGCCGGGCGCGCGCCCGACGGGGCGGCTATTCCTCGAGTTCGACGTTCCAGTAGGCGACGTCGAGAAAGTCCTTCCACTTCTCGTGGCTGTGATTGTTCAGCACGAGGCTGATGACGGGGCGCCACTTCGGGCGGACCGGCTTGCGCACCAGCCGCATGTGGGCCTCGTGCGGGAGGCGGTTGGCCTTGCGCGAATTGCACTTGATGCAGGAGCACACGATGTTCTCCCACGTCGTCTTGCCGCCGTAGTGGCGCGGGATCACGTGGTCGAGGTTGAGCTCCTCGCGCGCGAACACCTGGCCGCAATACTGGCAGCGGTCGTCGTCGCGTTCGAAGACGTTGTTGCGGGTCAGCTTCAGCTCCTTGCAGGGCAGCTTGTCGAAGAAGGTGAGCAGGATGACGCGCGGCAGCCGGATGTTGCGGTTCACCGTGTGGACCGTCTCCAGCGCATCGACCGGCGGGTTGTAGGACGAGAAATCGATCCAATCCAACAGCGAGTACGTGCGGAACGCATCGTCCGCCTGGTGCACGACTTGCGCGTGCTCGCGGGCCAGCAGGGCGAAGGCCCGGCGGGCGGCGATGATGTTCACCGCCTGCCAGAGGCGGTTCAGCACCAGCACCGGTTGATCGAGCGCAGCTTCCATACGCAACGGGCCT
>CAYMSE010000389.1:0-7258 GCA_964392935.1 uncultured Oleiharenicola sp. | reverse complement strand
ACCGAGCAATTCTCCGTGTCCTCCTGCACGATCACGAGGCGGCCGGTCTTGCGCACCGATGCCTCGACCGCCGCCTTGTCCCACGGGGCGATCGACCGCAGGTCGATCAGCTCGACGCGGCCGGGTTCGCCGAGCTGCGCCAGCGCCTCCGCGGACTTCTCGACGGTGTTGCCCCAGGCGAGGAGCGTCAGGTCGGCGCCCTCGGTCACGACGCGCGCGGACCCGAACGGGATCGCGGCGATCGGCTCGGACACCTCGCGTTCCGCCCACAGCATGTGCTTCGGCACGAGGAAGAGCGTGATGTCCTCCGCGTGCATCGCGGTCCACAACAGGCCGGCCGCGTCCTCGGGGGTCGACGGGATGACGATGTTGATGCCCGGAAAGTGCGCGAAGACCGACTCGTTCGCCTGCGAGTGCCAGAGCGCGCCGCCCGGCAGGTACGCGCCGTAGGGGGCATAGAAGACCACCGGTACCTTCCACTCGCCGTTGGTGCGCCAGCGCAGGTTGGCGAGGTTCGAGACGAGCTGGTTGAAGCCGGGATAGATGAAGTCGATGAACTGGATCTCGAACACGGGGCGCCGCCCGTAGAGCGCCAGCCCGCCGCCCACGCCGATGATCGTCGACTCGGCGAGCGGCGAGTTGAAGACCTGCTTGGGAAAATCCGTGGACAGCTTCTGGGTGAGGCGGAACACGCCGCCCTTCGGGTCCTCGACGTCCTCGCCGAAGATGACGCGACCGGGGTCGGCATCGAGGCCGGCCCGGAGCGTGCGGTTCACGAGGTCGCCCATGCGGTACTTGCCCGGGGGAAAGAGCTCGCCGCCCACCTCGGGGGCCGTGCCGATCGCCTCGACGAACAGCTCCCCCGCGCGCGGCTCCTCGGCCTTCTCGGCCGCGGCGTAGTCGCGCCGGACCTTCTCCTTCAGCTCCGTCTCCAGCTTCTCAAATTCCTTCTCGGTCAGCTCGCCGTCGCGGATCATCTGCTGCTTCAGCGTGCGGATCGGGTCGTGCCGGTCGAGCGCCGCGATGTCCTCCTTCGAACGATACAGCGTGTGGTCGTCCGAGCTCGTGTGGCTCGACAGCCGCTCCAGCTTCACCCAGAGGAACGCCGGCCCCTGCCCTTCCCGGATCAGGTCGAGTGCCTGGCGCGCGGCCTGGTGGACCGCCGCCGGGTCCGCCCCGTCCACGACCTGCCACTGCGCCGGGTTCACCACCTGCAGGGCGAGCGGATTCGTGCGCCGGGTGGGGGTCGAAATGCCGTAGGCGTTGTCCTCGACCAGCAGCAGCAAGGGCAGCTTGCGCTCCTGGGCGAAGCTCAGCGCCTCGTAGAAGTCGCCCTGGCGCGTGGCGGCATCGCCGATGCAGGTGACGACCACGCCGTCCTTTTGGTCCATCTGGAGTCCCCAGGCGATGCCGCAGGCCGGCATCAGCTGGGCGCCGGTCGGCGTCGGCACGCTGACGACGTTGAGCTCCCGCGAACAGTAGTGCGACGGCATCATCCGGCCCCGGGAGGCCGAGTCGCGCTTGGCAAAATACTCCAGGGCGAGATGCCGGGTGGTCATGCCCCGGCCCATGCAAAGCCCCCGGTCGCGGTAGTAGGGCACCACATAGTCGCCGTCGCGCAACAGGGCCCCCACGGCGGCCATCGCCTCGTGTCCGCGGCCCGACACATGAAAATGTCCTTTGCCCTGACGGTTAAGGCTTTCCTCACGCAGATCGCCCAAACGGCTTTCCAGCATCGTCACCAGCAGGTGACGTTTTTGTTCGCGATTGAGGGTGGCGACCTTGGCCATGGCAGGGCGCGGATTACCCCGGAAGTCGCCCGATTCTGCAATGCATTTCTCGGCCGCTCAGGCGCCGGGCCGCGCCGCGCCGTGCACGACCGGAGTCTTGCCCAGCGTGGTGACCAAACCGACGACGCGCTCGGCGGTGGTGCGCGTGGTGGACGTGCCGATCGTGACCTGGATTTGGGCGGTCGCGTGGACCGGTTCGAAGAAACCGAGGCCGACCAGCCGGCCGGGTTCCGCCGTGACCGCCGCGAGTTCCTCCAGGCCCGTGCTGGAGGCGCTCGTCGCCAGCAGCAGGTCCTTCGGCAGCACCTTGGAGAATTCCGCAAATCGCGCCCGCTTGGAGTCGGCGTCCTCCGTGTGCGTCTCGATGATAAGGTCGCAGAATTCCAGGTCGATCAGGCCGGTTGAGATGCCAATGCCACCGACCGCCTTGTGCGCCGCCGGGTGGGTGATTTCGCCGCGATCCTCGGCCGCCTTGAAATGCTCCCGGATCACGCTGACCGCCTGCGCCAGCGCCCCTTGCTCCGGATCGAACAGGATGACACCCAAACCCTTGGTTGCGCACCAGTGCGCGATGCCGGTCGCCTCGCGGCCCACGCCGACGATCCCGACGGCCCGGATGGCCTTGGGTGCCGGCGCGCCGGCGGGGGCGGGAGGAAACCAGGGGTTCAGCGAGGGATGCGGGTTCGCCACGGACATGGGGTGAATTACCCGGACGCTAAGGTCTCCCGGGCGGGCCGGACAACGCTTTTATCGCCGACCGAAACGATGCAGGTACTTGAGGGCCACGGCGAAATCGTGCGGCAGCGGCGCCGCGATCGTGATGGGTTCGCGCGTCAGCGGGTGCGTGAAGGTCAGCGCGGCGGCATGCAGCGCCAGCCGCGCGATCAACGGGCGCTCGTCCTCGCGACCCTTGTAACCGCGCTTGAGCGCGGACAGGAGCAGGACGGTGTCGTTGCCGTAAAACGGATCGTTGAGGATTGGCGTGCCCGTGGCGGCGAGGTGCACACGGATCTGGTGCGTGCGGCCGGTCTGCGGCCGACACTCCAGGTGGGCATACGACGCCCGTCCCGCCGGCTGCGGGAAACGGTCCCGCACGCGGAAGTCGGTGACGCTGGCCTTGCCGTGCTTCTTCACCACGCACATGCGGCCGGGCTTGGCGTCGTCCTCCTTGAGCACGAGGTCGACCGTGAACTCGTCCGCGGGAGGCAGGCCCACGGTCAACGCCTCGTAGACCTTGGTCACGGTCTTCGACTGAAACTGGCCGCTGAGGAAATCCAGCGCGGGCTTGGTCTTGGCGCAGAGCACGAGGCCGCTGGTGTCGGCGTCGAGGCGGTGGACGTTGGCCACGCCATGGCCCATCCGCTCGTGCACCAGGTCCATGAGGTTTGTGCGCGCCTTGTCCCAGCGATCGGGCGCGATCAGCAGGCCGCTCGGCTTGTCGAACGCGATCACGCTTTCATCCTCAAACAAGACGGGCGGCAGCGAAGGCACGCGCGTTTTTCGAACGCGGCCGCCCCGCAGGCAATCCAATACCCCGCGCGCCGCCCGGCGCGGCCGCCCGGGTTTACGGATTTTTGGTCAGCGCCGGGCAGTTCCCTGTAGCGTTCGGGGGGCCGGCGGTATACGGAGTTGGGCCGATGACGCTGGCACCGCGCTTTCTCGTCAATCTCTGGGCGGCCCTCCGCGTCGCGCAGTTCGCCCGGCGGCAGAAGGCCCAGGGCCGGGGCGGGAACGCCCAGCGGGCGGCGTTCCGCGCGCGGCTGGCGCAGGCCGCCGCCACGGACTTCGGCCGGCGACAGGGCCTGGCCGCCACCCTCTCCTACGAGCAGTTCCGCGACACCGTGCCGCTGCGCCCGTACGCGGCGTTCGCCCCGTTCATCCGCCGCATGCTCGCCGGGGAGGCCGACGTGCTCGTGCCGGGGAAATGCCCGCTCTTCGTCGAGACCGCGGGCGCCACGGGCGAGGCGGCGAAACTCCTGCCCGTGCCGGATGCGATGCTGGCGCATTTCCGCAGCGCGCTCCGCGACGTCCTGTTCCAATACGCGCATCGCGTCGGGCACGCGGGCGTTTACCTCGGCCGCCACCTGCAGGTCGGCGCCAGCACCGCGGTGCGCGAGGAGGGCGGAATCTTCCGCACGTCGCTCGACGGCGTGCTGGCGCTGTGCCTTTCGCCCTGGGCGGAGGCCAACCTCCATTCGCCGCCGCCGGCCGTCGCGGCGCTGCCGGAGGGCGCGGAAAAGATCGAGGCGATCGCCCGCTGCATGCTCCGGCGGGACGTCACGCTCGTCGCGGGCACGCCGGCGCTCGCCTGCGCGCTCGCCCTGGCGGCACGCGAGGCGGCGAGCGCGGGCAAGCAGCGCATGACGCACCTGCAGGCCGTGTGGCCCAACCTCGAGTGCTTCCTCCACACCGGCGCCCCGCTCGGGCTCTTCGGCGACGCCTTGCGGGCGACGCTCGGCCCGTCCGTCACGTTCCACGAGGTCTACGCGGCGGCCGAGGGAATCGTGGCGGCGCAGGACGCCGGTTCCCCCGCCGCGCTGCGCGTGCTCGCCGACGCGGGGATCTTCTATGAATTTCTCCCCGCCGCCGCGTACCACGAGTCGACCCTCGCCTCGGCCGGGCCGCAGTGCGTCACGCTCGAGAAGGTCCAGGCCGGCATCAAGTACGTGCCGGTTATCACGACGCCGGCCGGGCTGGTCCGCTATGCCACCGGCGACGTGGTGCGCTTCGTGGCGGTCGACCCGCCGCGGCTGCAATTCGTCGGCCGCGCGGACCTGGAGCTGAACACGTCCGGCGAGCACGTCGGCGAGCGCGACCTCTTCGAGGCGCTGCAGGTCGTGTGCGGCCGCAACGGCTGGCAGGCGATCGCGTTCCATGTCGCGCCGTACGTGCAGCGCCTCGGACCCGGCCAGGTGGCCAACGTCCACGAATGGTGGCTCGAACTGCGCACGCACTCGGTCAAGACGCCGACCGCCAACGTGCTGGGGCCCGAGCTCGACGCGGAGGTCGCGCGCCGCTGCGCGGACTACGCCGCGCGCCGCGCCAAGGGCACGCTGGGGGCGCCGCTCGTGCGGCTCGTGATGCCGGGCGTGTTCGAAAGCTGGGCGCGCCAGCAGCAGAAGACCGCCAGCGCGAGCAAGCTGCCGCGCTGCCGGCCCGACCGGCTCATCGCCGACCAGCTGGCCGCGCTCGCCCCGTTCCACCAGGCCACGATCGTGCCCGGGTCGCGCACGGCCTGACCGCCGCGGTCACTCCCCGGCGTCGTCCGCCTTCCGCCCCCGCGACTTCTTCGTCGCGCTCGCGGACTTGGCGTTGAGCCAGAGGTCACCCTTGGCACTGACGTTGAGCCAGTAGAGCTCGCCCCCGTGTTCCGCGAAGGTCGGCTTGCCCTTCGGCGAGTCGGGCGGCACCAGCCCGGCCGCGGCGAGCGCGGCCTGCAGGGCCTCCGGCGACTGCTCGAGCTTGGCCGCGAGTTCGCTGACGAGCGCCGTGACGCCCTCGCCGCGCTTCTTCGGCTGCATGAGCAGGCGGACCGCGGTGAGCGTATTCTCGGCGGGCAGGTTCGAGGCGGGCGCGGCGGCCGGGGCGGGCACGGAGCCTTCCGGGGCGAGCACCGGGGGTTCTTCGCCGGGGGCCGCCGCCACCGGGGTCGGCGCGGCGGGCGCGGCTTCGGATCCGTCGTCGCCCAGGCCGCCGTCCTCGGCCTTCATGTCGGCCGCGCGGCCCTTGCGGGCGTTGATCCAGATCTCGCCACGCTGGTTCTTCTGGAGCCAGTAGAGGAATTCGCCTTCCTCGTGGAAAAGCGGTTTTGCCGCCGGGTCCTCGTTGAACTTGAGCCCGGTCTCGGCGAGCTGCGCGAGCAGGCCGGCCTCGTCGAGCTTCAGCGCCTTGGTCAGGTACTGGAAGCTGCCCGACCAGCCGTGGCCGCGCCGGTTGCGCCGCATCATGCCGCGAATCTTGTCGAGGAAGGTCTTGGGGGCGCCGGATGGCGCGTCGTGCCGGGGCTCCCGGTCGCGATCGCGATCGCGTTCCCGCGGCGGGCGCGGGTTCGATTCCTCGCGGGGCGCGGGGGCGGATTCCCCGCCGGGCGCGGCTTCCGGCGCCGGCCCGGCGGCAGCCTCGCCGTCCTCGATCCGCTTCGCCTGCACCACGCGGAAGACCGGCTGCGGCTTGTCGCGCAGGTTGATCCAGATCTCGCCGCGCCGGTTGATGTTCACCCAGTAGAGTTCGCCCTCGTACTCGGCGTAAACGGGCTTCGCATTCTCGTCGGCCGGGATCTGCAGGCCGCACTCGACGAGCGCGCCCTTCAGGTCGGATTCGTCGAGGTGCCACTTCTTCGCCAGGTAATCGAGCCCGACACTCATGCCGGGGCCGCGCTGGTTGCGGCGCATGTGCGGACGCAGCGCGTCGAAGAACGTCGGCAGCTCGTCCTCCTCGGCCAGCTTGTCCCATTCGTCCTTCGGGGCGGCCGCCGCCTCGTCCTCGCCGGCGTCGGGATCGTCGTCGCTCGACGTGTCGCGCAGGCGGCGCAGGTCGCCGTCGGCCGCGGCCTTCTCCTCGGCGAGGAAGGTGTCGGCCTGGTCCTCGGCCGGCGCCGCCTGGCCCGTGCCGGCCTTGAACTTGGCCTCGAATTCCGCGCGGAGCTTGTCGGCCTCGGCGCGCGCCGCGGCCTTGGCCGCGTCCTCGAGCGTCCAGTCCTTCTGCGCGGAGCGGCGGGCGAGGCCGTGGAACGCGAGCGGATTGTCGGGCGGCTGGTGGAAGCTGATGATCTCCCAGTTATCCTGCCCGAGGTCGTTCAAAAACTTTTCCATCAGCGCCGGCGACGCGAAGCCGCCCTTGCCGCTGCTGATGACCTTGTATTCCCAGTTGGACATAGGGCGGAAGGCATTCCCCATGCGGGCACGTGACGCGAGCCTATTCTCGCCGGGCCGGCGGTCCGGGTCCGGACGCTCAACAATTAGGACAGGACGTCCTGGCCCGGGCACTTGCTTCCGGCCGCGATTTGGCCAGCTTCGCCCGACCCATGAAAACTGCCCCCGTTCTTCTGGCCACCCTGCTCGCGGCCAACCTCGTCCAGGGCGCCCTGCCCCAGCCCGACGCCGACAACGGCGGCCTCACGCTCCCGCCCGGCTTCCGCGCCCTCGTTGTCGCCGACCTCCACAAGGGCCTGCGCAACATGACCGTCGCCCCCAACGGCGACCTCTACGTGAAGACCCGCGATGCCGGCATCGTCGCGCTGCGCGACACCAACGGCGACGGCCGCGCCGACGTCATCCAGGAATTCGGCAAGGGCGGCGGCACCGGCATCGCCCTGCGCGGCGACTGGCTGTACTCGTCCACCGACGACCACGTTTTCCGCTACAAGCTGACTCCCGGCGAGCTCGTGCCGGCCGGCGAGCCCCAGCGCGTCGTCCGCGACCTGCCCAACGGGCACCAGCACTCGGCCAAGGCCTTCGCCTTTGGCGGCG
>CAYMSE010000388.1:0-4135 GCA_964392935.1 uncultured Oleiharenicola sp. | reverse complement strand
CTGGGGCAGCTTTTCCGCCATCCCGAGCGCGCGGTATTCGATGCCGGAACTGTTGAACAGCCGGCGGATCTCGCCGCCCTGCGCCGCCAGCATCCGGCGCAATTCCGCCAGCGTGGGCGGTGTCTCGCGGATCGGTTTCTCGCGAAACGCCACGCCGTGCGCCGCGAGCCACTTCGTGGCCTCCCGGCACGTGCTGCACTGGCTCAGCGTGTAGACGACGACTTCGCTCACTTGGCGCCGCCCAGCACTTCCTTGAAGAACGCCTTCATGTGAGCCCAGGACCGATGGTCGGCCGCCCGGTTGTAGGCGACCGGGAGGCCGGTCGCCTTGGCCACGTCGTCCGCGTGCGGATTCGTGAATGCATGCACCGCCCCGGCGTAGCTGATGAACTGGTAGTCGAACTTGCCGTCGTTCATCGCCTTCATGAAGGCATCGACGTCGTTCTTGCTCACGAACGGATCCACCGCCCCGTGGCAGATGAGGATCTTCGCCTTCGTGCGGCCCGCCGCGTCGGCGGGCACGGGAATCAGGCCGCCGTGGAAACTGACGATGCCGGCCAGCGGGGCGCCGCTGTACGCCAGCGCCTGCACGGTCGAGCCGCCAAAGCAGTAGCCGATCGCCGCGACGCGATTCGGCGCCACGAGCCCGGTGGCGAGCAATTGGTCCAGCCCCGCCTGGGCGCGCTCCGCCATCAGCGGTTTGCCGTAGAACTGCCCGGCCAGCTCACCGGCCTTCTTGGGATCCTCGGTCGTCACGCCGGCGCCGTACATGTCGACGGCAAACGCCACATAGCCGAGCTCCGCCAGCTGCTTCGCCCGGCCCTTGGTGTAGTCGTTCAAGCCCCACCACTCCGGCACGACGATCACGCCGGCCCCGGGGTGCGCCGCCGAGACCTTGGCGTCGTCGTAGGCGAGGAGGCCCTCGAGCTTCGTGCCCGCGTGCTCATAGGCGACGGGCTTGGTGACAACCTTGGCCCCGGCGGAAGTGATCACGCCGAGCGCCAGGACACTGAGAAGAATGCGGGGCAGGTTCATGCCCGCAGTTAAGCGACCGCTGCCGAAAAAACAACCGGCGTCGCGTAACGCCGGTGACAGATTTCCGGGCGGCCGGGACCGCCGCACCTCAGGTCGACAGCCCGCCCGCGATGTACTGCCGCAGCGACTCGGCTTCGGCCCGCAGCGAATTCGACACCCAGCGCGAGACGTCGCCGATGGAAATCAAGCCGACGAGCTGGCCGTCCTGCACGACCGGCAGGTGGCGGCAGCGCTTCTCCGCGAAGATGTCCATCACCTGCTGCACCGTCGTTTCCGGCGTCACGGTGAGCACGTTCTGGGTCATGACGCGCGCCAGCGGCGTCACCTTCGGGTCCAGGCTCGCGGCGATCACGCGGGTGAGCGCGTCGCGTTCGGTGAAGATGCCGGCGAGGCGCGACCCGTCCATCACCAGCACGGCACCGATCCGGTGCTGGTTCATGTTCTGCACGGCGTCGAAGACGGACACGTTGGCGGGAACCGTGTGCAGCGCACGGCCCTTCCCTTCCAGCAGCGAAGCTATCGAGGTATTCATTGGGGTATCGGGGTTGCGGCCAGCTTGAGCATCCGCAGCCCCGAGCCAACGCCAATTTCTGCGCACTATTTGCGGAACAGCTGGTCGAGCGCACCCAGGCTTTTGAGGGGCGCCCCCTTGCGGGCCGGGATCGCGGCCACCGGCCGCACCGCCGCCGGCGCGGGAACCGGCGCACCGCCGGCCCGCTCCTCCACGAGGCGCCGCAGCCGGACGGCGGAGACGGACTCGACGGTGCCGAGCTCCTGCGCGAACAGGCTGACGCGAAACTCCTCCACGAGCCAGCGGAGCTCGTCCGCCTCCGGCCCGGGCTTCTTCACCGCGGCGACGAAGGGCGCCAGCTCCGCCGCGCGCTGGGCATCCTTCGCCGCATCCCGTTTCCAGCGGTCGGCCCGCGCCTTCATGCCGCGCAGGTAGCGCGGCAGGTGCCGCACCCGCGCGAACGGCGTGCGCCGCAGGAAATCCGGCGGGAGCAGTGCGGCGAGATCTTCCGCCATCCCCGGATACGGCTGGGCATGGTTTTCCAGCTCGAGCCGCAGGTTGAAGATCTCCTTCAGCCAGTCGCCCAGCTTGGGCACGACGCCGCGCAAGTCGCGCTTCGCGGTGTCGAGCGCGGCGGCAAATCGCGCCGCCGTGAGCGCCCGGGGTTCGGCGTCACCCGCCGGCCTGGCGCCGTCCATCCGCCGCGCGTCGCACACCCAGCGCCGCAGGCACTCGAGCGCATCCGCCTGGATTCGTTCCATCGGCGCGAGCGTCACCGCCAGCGGCCCCAGCATCCGCAGGGCGCGCAAATCCTTCTCGAGCCAGCCGAGATCGTGGCGCAGCTGCAATTCGAACAGCTTTTCCAGGCCCGCGCGCGTCGCGGCGTCGGCCTCCTCGGGCGCTGCGCACAGGCGCACCGCCACGCCGGCCGGCAGCGCCTTCAGGCCCGGGTACGCCAGCACCGGCACGCCGTGGTGTTCCTCGACTTTGACGGAGGCCGGCACGTCGCCGAATTTCCACTCGCCGGCCGGCTCGGTTTCCCAGCGGGCCCGCGCGGCGCGCCACGCGCTGTTCTCCACGATTGCCGCCTGCTGGCTGACCTCGCGCTTCCGGCTGTGCAGCAGCGTCTGGATTTCCGCCAGGTCGCGGCTCGCGCAGAGGACGCGGCCGCGGTTGTCCGTGACCTCCACGCGCACGCGCAGGTGTTCGGGCAGCGCCTTCGCCGTCCAGATCGCCGGCGACAGCCGCGCGCCCAACCGCGGCTGCAACAATTCCGCCAGCGCCTCGGCCAGGGTCGGCGGCTTCGGCCGCGCGGCGAGCAGCGGCAGCCCGGCGACGAGCTTCTGCGCCGTCTCCGGCAGCGGGATCAACGTCCGCCGCTGCTCCTTGGGCAGGGCCTTGAGCATCAGTTCGACCTTCTCCGCGAGGTGTCCCGGCACCGCCCAGTCCAGCGCGGCGGGCGTGAGCTGCTCCGCCTCGGCCTGCGTCATGCGCACCGTCACGCCGTCCTGTTCCTGGCCGGGCTGGTAGGCGTAGCTGAGCGGCAGCACGCGGTTCTCCACCGGCAGCGCATCGGGAAAGGCCGTGCGATCGGGCTCCTCGTGGTCGGCGGGCCGCAGGTCGGTCTCGGCCAGGAAGAGGAATTTCGGGTTTCGCGTCTGCTCGTGGCGCACGCAGTCGATCAATTCCGGGACGCTCGAGACGTTCTTCAGCTGTGCCGCGTAGAAACGGTAGATGGCCTCGTCGAGGTTGATGTAGCCCGCGCTGCGCAGGCGGGTGAGCGCGGTCTCCGCCTCGTCGCGCAGGCGCCGGTTGTGCGCGAGGAAGTCGAACGGCCAGGTGATGGTGTCGCCGACGAGTCCCTCGCGGATGAAGATCTCGGTCGCGTGCGGCGGATTGATGCGCCCGTAGCCGACCGCACGGGTTTCCAGCTCGAGGTTGTAGAGGCGGCGGCGCTCCTTCACGAGCACCCGGCCGGCCTCGGCGCTCCAGAACGGCTCGCTGTGCGCGACGCGGAGCAGGTGGCCGCCGAGGTCGAGCACCCACTGCGGGTCGATCCGCGCGCAGGTGCGCGCGTACAGCCGCGCGGTCTCCATGATTTCCGCGGCCATGAGCCATTTCGCGACCTTCGCCTTGGCCGGTGCCGCCCGGGCCGCGGGCGCGCCTTTCTTCGCCTCGCGTCTTTCGAACAGCGTCGAGCCGGGAAACACGTTGACGCGCCGGTCGTGCGCCGCGTGGTAGTCGCCTTCCTCCGTGCGCGTGGCGATATTGCCGAGCAACCCGCTGAGGATGCTCCGGTGGATCGCCGCGTAGGCCGGCGTCCCGAGGCGGAGCTCCGGCTCATTCGTGGGCGGGGCCTTGCGCCCCGACTGCTTCGCTGCACGGGCCGCCCCGGCGCCGACCAACCCGTCATGGATCGACGTGGCCTTGAACCCGTCGCGCTCGCGGAGCGTCTCCTCGAGCTGGGCGTGGACGTCGCGCCACTCCCGCATGCGCATGAACGACAGGTAGTGGCTCGTGCAGAATCGCCGCAGCTTGCCGAGGGTCATCGTCTCGAAATCGTCGTGGTAGGTCTCCCAGATGGCGAGGA
>CAYMSE010000387.1:0-3183 GCA_964392935.1 uncultured Oleiharenicola sp. | reverse complement strand
GCAAGAGGCGCAGGAATGGTTTTCAGGTTTCAGGTCTCAGCTTTCAGGTTTTCCGCGTCTCCCTTGGCTACTTCTCCCGCGGTTGCGGGATCAGGATGACGGAAACGTGGGTGGCGCGGCCCTTCCGCTCTTCCGTGTTTCCGCGATTAGGCAAAAAAATAAGGGCGGACGCGAGGTCCGCCCCTACGGGTTAGGGTTTGGCGCTTGGCCCTTACCGCTTAGCCCTCACACCGGCACCTGCTTCAGTTTCCAGATCTGCTTGGCGTACTCGTGGATGGTGCGGTCGCTGGAGAACTTGCCCATGCGGGCGGTGTTGAGGATGGCCATCCGCGCCCACTTCTTCGGGTCGCGGTAGGTGGCGTCCACGCGGGCCTGGGCGTCGCAGTAGCTGCGGAAGTCGGCCATGACGAGGTACGGGTCGCCGCCGTGCAGGAGGCTGTGGTGCACCTGGCCGAAGGCGCCGTGCTCGCCGGGGATGAAGTAGTCGCTGCCGAGCCAGTCGATGACGGCGCGGAGCTCCTCGTCGCTGTTGTAGCGGTCCCAGGGGTTGTAGCCCTTGGCCCAGAGCGCGGCGACCTCCTCGACGGTGAGGCCGAAGATGAAGATGTTGTCGTTGCCCACCTCCTCCTGGATCTCGACGTTGGCGCCGTCGAGCGTGCCGATGGTGAGGGCGCCGTTGAGGGAGAGCTTCATGTTGCCCGTGCCCGAGGCCTCCTTGCCGGCGGTGGAGATCTGCTCGGAGAGGTCGGCCGCCGGGATGATCTTCTCCGCGAGCGAGACGCGATAGTTCGGCAGGAACGCGACCTTCAGTTTGCCGCCGATGCGGGCGTCGGCGTTGATGCGCGCGCCGACGACGTTGATCGCGCGGATGATGTTCTTCGCGAGGTCGTAGCCCGGCGCCGCCTTGGCGGCGAAGACGAACACGCGCGGCACGATGTCGAGGCCGGGGTTCTGCAGCAGGCGCCGGTAGAGCGCGAGGATGTGCAGCAGGTTCAGGTGCTGGCGCTTGTACTCGTGCAGTCGCTTGATCTGGACGTCGAAGAGCGCATCGGCCGAGACCTGCACGCCGCACTCGGCGGCGATCACCGCCGCCAGCTCGACTTTGTTGGCGCGCTTGATCGCCATGAATTCGTCCTGGAACGCGGGGTCGTCCGCGAGCTTCTCGAGGCCGCGGAGCTGGTCGAGGTCGCACACCCAGGCGTCGCCGTCCAGCTTCTGCGTGATGAGGGCGGACAGTCGCGGGTTGCTTTTCAGCAGCCAGCGGCGCGGCGTGATGCCGTTGGTCTTGTTCTGGAACTTGCCGGGGTACAGCGCGTCGAATTCCGGGAACAGGTCCTTCTTCAGGAGCGCGGTGTGCAGCGCGGCCACGCCGTTCACGGTGTGGGAGCCGGCCACGGCCAGGTTGGCCATGCGCACGAACTTGCCGCCGTTCTCCTCGATCAGGGAGCACACGCGCTTCTTTTCGTTGTCGCCGGGCCACTTCAGGTCGACCGCCTGGAGGAGCCGCGTGTTGATCTCGTAGATGAGCTGGAGGTGGCGCGGGAGCACGCGCTCGAACAGGCCGACGCCCCACTTCTCGAGCGCCTCGGGCATGAGCGTGTGGTTGGTGTAGGCGAAGGTGCGGGTGACGACCTGCCAGGCGGCGTCCATCGTCATGTTCTCCTCGTCGATCAGGATGCGCGTCAACTCGACCACCGCGATCGCCGGGTGCGTGTCGTTGAGCTGCACCGCCACCTTGTCGGCGAAGTTGCCCCACGAGTTGGCCGGGTTGCGGAAGTGGCGGCGCATGATGTCGTGCAGCGAGCACGCCACGAAAAAGTACTGCTGCATCAGGCGCAGCTCCTTGCCGTTCTCGGTCTTGTCGTTCGGGTAAAGCACCTTCGAGACGGTCTCGCCGACCGCCTTCTCGCGCACGGCCTCGACGTAGCCGCCGCGGTTGAACGCCGCGAGGTCGAAGTCCTCGGACGCCTTGGACGCCCACAGGCGGAGCAGGTTCACGGTGGTGGTGCCGAAGCCGGCGACGGTGATGTCGTGCGGCACCCCGATGATCGTCTTGGCGTCGACCCAGCGCGGGCGGTAGTTGCCGCGGTCGTCGAACACGTTCTCCACCCGGCCGTAGAAGCGCACCTCCTGCGTGAACTCCGGGCGCACCACTTCCCACGGGTTGCCGAAGATCATCCAGTTGTCCGGATGCTCGATCTGGTTCCCGTCGGCGAACTGCTGCCGGAACAGGCCGAACTCGTAGTAGATGCCGTAGCCGAGCGCCGGGTAGTCGAGCGTCGCCAGTGAATCGAGGAAGCAGGCCGCGAGCCGGCCGAGGCCGCCGTTGCCGAGGCCCATGTCGACCTCAACGTCGCGGATCTTCTCGAAATCCTGGCCGAGCGACTCGAGGGCCGTCTTGACCGTGTCGAACAGGCCGGTCGCGAGCAGGTTGTTCCCGTACAGCCGGCCGATGAGGTACTCGAGGGAGAAGTAGTAGATGCGGCGGACGTTCTGCGCGTTGTGGACCGCCTGCGTGGTGATCATCCGCTCGTTGATCGTGTCGCGCACCGCGAGCGCCGTCGCCACCCACCAGTCGCGCGGCGTCGCCGCGCTCTCCGGCCGGGCCAGGGTCGAGATCAGGTGGCGTTTGATGAGCGACCGCATCTTCTCGTCGGCGGAGTCGACGGCGGCGGCGGGTTTCGGAGCAGACTTGGCGGCGGATTTGACAGCGGCTTTGGCGGACATGGCAGCCGAGTATCAGAAGCCGTGCCAACGTCTCAGGCAAGGCGGGAGTGGGACCGTCGCGGGATCGTCACCGGCGGGCGCGGCCCGCGCGCGGCGCGGGCCCGCTCAACGCTGGAACCGGCGCGCGAGTTCGCCGCGGCTGAGCTCGAAATGCGTCGGCCGGCCCTCGGGGCTCGTATGCGGCTGGGTGCAGGCGAACAGCTCCGCGAGCAATGCCAGCGCCTCGCCCTCCGCCGGGGTCGCAGGCAGCCGCACCGCGCGCTGCGCCGCGAGGCGGGCGAGTTCCTCGCGCGCGAGATCCGCCTTCCGCACGTCGAGCCGGCCCTCGCGCAGCAGGCCGATGATGTCGCGGAGGAAGTTCTCCGCGTCGCTGGGGTCGAGCCAGACCGGCACCGACTCGATGCGGAAGAAATTGCGGCCGAACTCCGCGACCTCCAGGCCGTGGCGGTGCAGGAA
>CAYMSE010000386.1:0-3125 GCA_964392935.1 uncultured Oleiharenicola sp. | reverse complement strand
CTGCTCTACGGCCAACCGACCGCAGCGGCCCCGCGCTACGACCTCGGCCTCGTCGCCGCGAAACTCCTCACCGCCGGACGCCGCCCCGTGGCGCTCGGCGCGGAGGACACGCGCCAGCCCGGCTTCCTCGAGCGCGCCGCCCAGGGCCTGAAGGGCGGCGTGGTCTTCTGGGGCGCCCTCGCGCTGGTCGTCGTCGTCCTGCTGGTCGTCGTCGCCAAGCTGCTGCCGAAGCCGCCGCCGGCCGCCTAGCGCTGCTTGGGCGGAGCTGCCGCCGCGATCCCATGTAGGTCGGGGTTCATCCCCGACTGTCGGGCGCAAAGCCGGACCGACATGAGCGGCTGCGCAATTCCTGAAACCGCCCAGGCGGCAGGTGGCCGGCCGGCAGCCAAAACAATGAAGCCCGCGCGGGCGGCGCGGGCTTCGGGGGTTCACCAGATCTTCGTCCGGTCCTCGGGTTTCCGCCAGAGCGGGTCGCCTTCCTTGATGCCGAAGGCGTCGCAGAATTCCTGGAGGTTCACGAGCGGGCCGACGGCGCGGAACGGGCCGGGCGAGTGGACGTCGGACGCCACGTACCGCTTGAGCGCATCGTCGCGGTACTTCGTGCGCCAGACCTGCGCCCAGGCGATGAAGAAGCGCTGCTCGGGCGTGAGGCCGTCGACGAGCTTCCGCTCCCTGCCCTTCAGCGAGCGCTCCAGCGCCTCGTAGGCGATGGACACGCCGCCGAGGTCGCCAATGTTCTCGCCGAGGGTCTGCTGGCCGTTGATCGCGAGGCCGGGCAGCGCGAAGTAGCTGTTGTACTGGGCGACGAGCTTGAGCGAGCGCTCCTTGAACTTCGCGGCGTCCGCCTCGGTCCACCAGTCCGCGAGGTTGCCCTGTGCGTCGTAGAGGCGGCCCTTGTCGTCGAACCCGTGGGAGATCTCGTGGCCGATGACCGCGCAAATGGCGCCGTAGTTCACCGCATCGTCGAGCGACGGGTCGAAGTACGGGGGCTGGAGGATGCCCGCGAGGAACACGAGCTGGCCGGCGGAGGGCTGGTAGTAGGCGTTGACCTGCTGCGGCGTGCGCAGCCACTCGGCGCGGTCGAACGGCTGGCCGAACTTCGCCAGCTGGCGCCGGCCCTCGAAGGCGGACGCGTTGAACACGTTCGCGTAGTAGCTGCCGCGGGTGATCGTGAGCGCCCCGTAGTCGCGCCACTTCTCGGGGTAGCCGACGATGACCTTGAAGGTCGCGAGCTTCTCCAGCGCCTTCTGCTTGGTGGCGTCGCTCATCCAGTCGAGGTGGACGATGCGGTCGTGCAGCACGTCGCGCATGTTCTGGATCATCTCCTCGAGGCGGGCCTTCACGGCCGGCGGGAAATACTTGTCGACGTAAATGCGGCTGACGGCGAAGCCGATCTGGCCGTCGAGCACGCGCGCGGCGCGCTGCCAGCGCGGCTCCTGCTGCGGCGTGCCGTTCAGCACCGTGCCGAAGAAGCGGAAGTTCTCGTCCGCGAACGCCCGCGCCAGGTAGGGCGCCGAGGCGTTGAGCGCGTGCCAGCGCAGGTAGGTCTTCCACGTGGCGAGCGGCGTGTCGGTCAGCAGCTGGCTCAGCCCGGCGAAGAACGCCGGCTGGGCCACGTTGATCTCCTTCTCGGAAGCCGGCAGCCCGAGCGCCTGCAGGTAGGTCGTCAGGGGGAAGCCGGGCATCTTCGCCGCCGCCTCGGCCACGGGCATCTTGTTGTAGTTGGCCAGCGGGTCGCGCAGCTCGGCGACGGTCTTGGACACCTTGGCCAGCGCGGTCTCGAGGGCGAGGATCCGCGTGGCCCCGGCCTTGGCCGCGGCCTCCTCCGCGCCGGCGAGCACCAGCATCTTCGCGATGTGCTCCTCGAGCTGCGGCAGGAACTTGGCGTACTTCTCGTCAAAATAGTAGTCGCGCGTCGGCAGGCTCAGCCCGCCCTGCCCCATGATGAAGATGACCGTGTCGTTCTTCTTCTGGTCGGCGTAGATGTTGGAGCCGAACACCGGCGAGCCAATGTGGTTGTGCGCGTGCGCGACGTACCGGGCGAGGTCCTCGGGACCGGCGATCGCGTCGATCATGGCGAGCTCGGGCTCGAGCGGCTTCAGGCCGGCGGCGTCGATCGCCGCCTCGTCCATCGCCGACGCGTAGAAATCGCCGACCTTCTGCGTGATCGAGCCGGGCGCACCGGGATTCGCGGCGGTGTCCTCGAGGATGCCGCGAACCCGCCGCCAGTTGTTCTCGCCCAGCGCGTCGAAGGCCCCCCACCGCGACTTGTCGGCGGGAATCTCGGTCTGCTTCAGCCAGCCGCCGTTGGCGTACTGGTAGAAATCCTTCCGCGGGTCCGCGGCGGGATCCATCCACTCGGTGGTGAAGGCCACGGGAATCATGTTCTCGGCGGCGCGAAGCGCCGGGGGCAGGGCCGCGCAGACGGCGGCGCCCGCAAGCAAGAGGCGGGGAGTCAGGTGCATTGCTCACTAGGACCCCACTATGACACGGGTGGCAATCCGGCAGTGACGGACGGGCGGCAAACGACTTCAACGGCTGGCGGATGAGGATTTGACCCCAGGCGAATCGGCCCTGTTACTGGGCGCACATGCTTTCGCGCGCGGCGCTCACCCCGGCCCTGTTCCTGCTGGCGGGTTTGGCGTCGGTGCTCGCCGCCCCGGACGAATCCGGCTGGCCGCTGGTCCGCAGCTACACGCGCGCCGAACACAAGTCCCAGGCGGACTTCTGGTGTCCGGTCGTCAGCCGGCGGACCGGCCTCCTCTACTTCGGCAGCCATCTCGGCGTCGTGGAATTCGACGGACGCAACTGGCGCCCGCTGATCGGCACGCTCGGACACAACCGCGCGCTGGCGGAGGGCCCGCGCGGCGAGATCTTCGTCGGTGACGAGGATGCGTTGGGCTACTTCAAATCGCCCGACACGGGCGAACCGCAATGGGTTTCACTGACCGAACAGGTGCCGGCGGAGTGGCGTCCGTTCGGCATGGTGCGGAGCGTGGTCGTTCGCTGCAACTACGTCTGGTTCGCCGGCGAGCGCGCCGTGCTGCGGTGTCAGTACGGTCGTTTCACCGGCTGGCGCTTCCCGACGGCTACCCCGTCCCGCCTGTTCGCAGCGGGCCCTTATT
>CAYMSE010000385.1:0-4643 GCA_964392935.1 uncultured Oleiharenicola sp. | reverse complement strand
GAATCTGTGCACGAACGCCGCGCACGCCATGCGGGAGCGCGGCGGCCGGTTGAGCGTGCGGCTGCTGCCGCGCGAGTTCGACGAGGTCGACTGCCGTTCGCGGCCGGGTCTGCGTCCGGGCCGCTATGCGCAGCTGGCGGTCGCCGACACCGGGCACGGGATGGATGCGGCCGTGTTGAGCCGGATCTTCGAGCCCTTCTTCACCACCAAGGGGCCCGGCGAGGGCACCGGGCTGGGCCTCGCGGTCGTGCACGGCATCGTGCGCGACCACGACGGCGGCGTCTTCGTCGACAGCCTGCCGGGGCAGGGGACGACGTTCGAGCTCTTCTTCCCCGAGGCGAAGAGCACGGCCGGCGGCGGGGAGTCGCCGGGCCGGGCGGAGCTCATCACCGGCCGCGGCGAATCGATCATGGTGGTGGAGGACGAGCCCGCCATCGCCGACGCCGTGAGCGCGATGCTGCGCAAGCTCGGGTATCGCGTGACCCCGTTCAACGACCCGCGCGCCGCCCTCGAGGAGTTCCGCCGGGCGCCGACGCGCTTCGACCTGGTGCTGACCGACCACACGATGCCGCACCTGACCGGTCCGGAGCTGGTCGCGCGGTTGCACGAATGGTGGCCGGCAACCCGCGCCCTGCTCATGAGCGGCTTCAGCCCGCCGGAAACCGGCGCGCGCCTTCGCGAGTCCGGCATCCGGGCCTTCCTTTCCAAACCGCCGGACCTCACCGAGCTTGCCCGCGTGGTCCACGAAGCCCTGACTGCCTCCTGAGATGACACCCGAATCCGCTCCGCCCGCCCGCGGCCACGTGCTGTTCGCCGACGACGATCGCGCCGCCCGCGAAGGCATCGCCGAGATGCTGCGGCGCAAGGGCTTCGCCTGCGACACCGCGGGCAACGCCGCCGAGGCGCTGGAAAAACTGCAGGCCGGGCGGTACGAGGCGCTGCTGTCGGACATCAACATGCCGGGCAACAGCGGCCTCGAATTGGTCGAATCGCTGGCCCGGATCGCCCCGGGCCTGCCCGTGATCCTCATCACCGGGCGCCCGTCGGTGGAAACCGCCGCCCGTTCCGTCCGCCTGCCGGTCACGGCCTACCTCACGAAGCCGCCCGACTTGGAGGACCTGGCGCGGGTGCTGGACCAGGCGATCGCGGAGTACCGCGACCTGCGGTTGATCCAGGATGGCCGCGCGCGCCTCCGGGATTGGCAGGCCGAGCTCGACCAGATCGAGCAGCGGATGAACCGATCCTCGGCGCCCCGGTTTGGCGAGGCCGCGCTGGAGGGCTTCGTCCACATGTCGCTGCGCCAGGCCATCCTCGCGTTGACCGACCTGGAGCGGGCCATGCAGGCGCTGGACCGCCGGGGCGGCGGGAAGTCGCGGGAGGTCGAGCAGGTCGCGGCCCTGCGCCGCGCGGTCGACGTCCTCGAACGCACCCGGCAGAACTTCAAGAGCAAGGACCTCGCGGACCTGCGCCGCCAGCTGGAGCAGGTGCTGGCGCGCGACAGCCCGGATCCGGGCCGTTAGTTTTCCCTCAAGTTCGGGCGCCGATGCGCCGTAGGAGAGGCCGGAAGGTCCGCAACCCGGTTGTGGACGGCTTTCTCCGGCAGGACTCACGGGCCTGTCAGTCGAAGGCACAGTCACGTCATTTCGCCGCCGCGCGGTGGGACGACGAGACTGTGCCTTTTGCTTTTGGCCCGTCCGCCGGGGCGGCTGGTCGCCTTCCTTCACTCCACGCTCCCGACCATGAAGATCATCTCCCAACGCGGCCTGAACAGCCGCATGCTCGTTTCCATCGGGCTGGCCGTCCTCGGCGGCCTGGCGGCACTCACCACCCTCGTGACCCTGCGGGCCATGCAGAGCGCGCGCGCCGCGGCCTTCGTCCAGACCCGCACCGCGGCCGGGGCCCTCGCCGGCAGCCTGGAACAGCGCCTCGGCTCGGCGCTCGGCACCGCCCGCACGCTCAGCCTGGCCTTCGCCGGCATGGCGGCCGGCGGCGAGCCGACGCGGGCGCAGGCCAACGCGATGCTCCAGCGCACGCTGGAAAAGAACCCCGACTTCATCGGCCTGTGGACGCTGTGGGAGCCCAACGCGTTCGACGGCCGCGACGCCGAGTACGCCGGGCACCCCGGGCACGACGCCAGCGGGCGTTTCATCCCGTACTGGAACCGCGGCAGCGGCGCCGTTGCGCTCGAAGCGCTCGTGGACTACACCACCGCGGGCGCCGGCGACTACTACCTCATCGCCAAGCGCACCGACCGCGAAACGGTGCTCGAACCGTACGTCTACAAGGTCGCGGGGAAGGAGGTCCTGATGACCAGCCTCGTGGTCCCGGTGCACCGGGCGGACGGCCAGTTCGTCGGCGTCGTCGGCGTCGACCTGCCCCTCGCGGCCTTGGCGGCGGAAATCGGGCGCGAGCACATCGGTGAGACCGGTTACGCGGCGCTCGTGTCGAACCAGGGCAAGTATGTGGCCCACCCGAAGGTCGAGCGCTGCGGCCAGCCGATGGTCGAGACCGATCCGTGGGTGGAGCCTTTCCTCGCCCACCTCCGCGATGGCCGGGCCTTCGAGACCCAGAGTTTCTCCCACACGCTCAACGACACCACGTTCCGGTTCGGTCATCCGGTGCGGCTGGGGTCCTCCACCACGCCGTGGTCCGTGGTGCTCACGATCCGCGAGGGCGAGGTCCTCGCCGGGGCGCGGGCGCTGCGCGACATGATCCTGGTGGCGGCGGCCGCGGTCCTGCTGGTCGTGCTCGGCACGGTCTGGTGGATCGCGCGCGGCATCGCCCGGCCGGTGCGCGAGATCGCGGGTGAACTCGCGTCCGGCTCCGACCACGTGGCGTCGGCCTCGGCCCAGGTTTCCTCCGCCGGCCAGTCGCTCGCCAGCGGCGCCAGCGAGCAGGCGGCGTCGCTCGAGGAAACCAGCTCGTCGCTGGAGGAACTCGCCAGCATGACCAAGCGCAATGCCGAGCACGCCGGCCAGGCCAAGGCGCTGGCGGCCGACACCCGCTCCACCGCGCAGGGCGGCCTCACCGACATGCAGCAGCTTTCCGCCGCCATGGCCGACCTGCAGAAGGCCAGCGGCAGCGTCGCCAAGATCGTGAAGACCATCGACGAGATCGCCTTCCAGACCAACATCCTCGCCCTCAATGCCGCGGTCGAGGCCGCGCGCGCCGGCGAGGCGGGCGCCGGCTTCGCCGTCGTCGCCGAGGAGGTCCGCAGCCTCGCCCAGCGCAGCGCGAGCGCCGCCAAGGAGACCGCGGCCACGATCCACGAGGCCGTGCGCATGAGCGATACGGGCGCCGCGCTGAGCGGGCGCGTCGCCACGGGCTTCGCGGGCATCGTGGAGAAGACGGAGCGCCTCGATGGCCTGGTCGCCGAGATCGCCACCGCGTGCCGCGAGCAGAACGAGGGCCTGCAGCAGATCAACACCGCCGTCCGGCAGATGGACTCGGTCACCCAGGGCAACGCTTCCGGCGCCGAGGAAAGCGCGTCGGCGGCCCAGGAGCTCAGCGCGCAGGCGGTCGCCCTCAAGGAGTGCGTCGAGCGCCTGCTCGCCGTCGTGAACGGGCGGCACGGCGCCCACGCCACGGTCCGTCCGTCGGCCCCGCCGGCGGCAGGCGCGGCGCCGCGGCGCCAGCCCGCGCTCAAGGTTACCGCGCCGGCGGCCGATGAGTTCTTCACCGACGTCCCGGCCCATCCGCCGGCCCGGCGGTAACCTTTCCCCGCCATGAAAACCTGGACCATCGGCCGGCGCATCGTCGCCGGGTTCGCCGGCCTGCTCACCATCGCCGCGACCTTCGGGTTGTACGCGTACCAGGGGCTGGACGACATCAACACCCAGGCCCGCCGCGTGGCGGGCGACTGCCTGCCGGGCGTGTACCGCATCGGGCGGATCGAGACGCTGAACCTGACGAACTTCGCGCTGACGCAGCGCATGATCTTCGTCGGCGACGCGGCGGCGCGCACCGAGATCGAGCGGACCATGAAGGCGAATTCCGAGGAGATGAACCTCCACTACCAGGCCTACGAGGAGACGATTTCCACGCCGGAGGATCGCCGGCTTTACGGGGAGGTGCTGGCCGCCCGCGGTCCCTACACCGACGAGCGCAAGCAGCTCATCGGCGAACTCGCCGGGCTCACGCGCGAGGCGGCCTACGCCCGCTTCACGACGCGGCTGGAACCGCGCTACCAGGACTACTACCGCGCCATCCGGGCGCTGGTGGACTTCAACCGGGTGAACGGCGAGTCCGCCGGGCGCGACATCACGCAGACCGTGGCGACGGCGCGCCGGGGCATCGTCGCCGGCCTGGGTGCCGCGCTGTGCCTGGGCGTGGCGGTCTCCGTGCTCGTGATCCGCGGCACCAACCGCCAGCTGCGCGACGTTGCGGAAACCCTCGGGACCGGGGCCAACGAAATCGCCTCGGCCTCGGCCCAGGTGGCGGCCTCGGGCCAGTCGCTCGCGCGGCACGCCTCCGAGCAGGCCGCCTCGCTCGAGGAGACGAGCGCGTCGATCGAGGAACTCGCCGGCATGACGCGGCGCAACGCCGAGCACGCGGCCTCCGCCCAGGCCCTCGCCGGGCAGACGCGCGGCACCGCCGACACCGGCGCGAGCGACATGCAGCAGATGTCCGCGGCGCTCGCCGAC
>CAYMSE010000384.1:0-16418 GCA_964392935.1 uncultured Oleiharenicola sp. | reverse complement strand
CGACCTGCGGTAGCCGCGCGGGCGCGGCGGCGCCTTCCGATTGACAGCCGGCCGCGGAATATCCGCCACCGCCCGGCGTCGACGGGGCGCCACCCCGGGCGAAGATAAGGACGCGACGGCGCAACCGGTGCGTAGCGACGGCGGGCCGCCGGCGATAGAATCAGCGCCCGCCAGCTCCCCGCGTGCGCAATCCCGGCCGGTCCCAGGGACACCCTGCGGCGCAGTCCGTCCTGGCCCGCCCCACCATGAAGACCACTTCGCTGCTCCCGGGCACCCCCGTGGCCGCCCTGGCCCTCGCCCTGTCGCTCGCTACCGCCGCGGGCGAAACCATCCTCTCCGACTACCGTTGGTCGACTCTCGCCGGCCGTGCCAGCCTCGGCACCGAGGACGGTCCGCCCTCCGGCGCGCGCTTCAATCGGCCGCAGAAGCTCGCCACGGACGATGCGGGCAACCTCTTCGTGTCCGATTGGGGCAACCACACCGTGCGCCGGATCGACACCTCCGGTCGCGTGACCACCCTCGCCGGCACGGCGGGCCGGTACGGCTTCATCGACGCGACCGGCGGGGACGCCCGCTTCCTCTATCTCGGGCCAATCACCACGGACTCGCTGGGCAACGTCTACGTCGCCGACCAGAGCAGCACGCTGCGTCGGATCACCCCGGCCGGCGCCGTGACCACCGTGGCGGGACGCCGCGACGTCCGCGGCACCCAGGACGGGCCCGCCCTCACCGCGACCTTCGACAGCGTCGTGAGCCTCGCCCGCGGACCGGCGAACGACCTCTATGTACTGGACGGCGAGCGCGTGCGGCGGCTGGCCGACGGCCAGGTGGCCACGCTGCTGCTGGGTCCGTACCCGGTGACCGACGGCAACGTGACCTACCAGATAACACACCATTTCGACCTCGCGGCGGGTCGCGGCGGAGAACTCTACCTCGCGGTGTGGGGCCGCCCGCAACCAGACGGCGCCACCCGCGCCCTCGTGCTGCGACGCGACGCAGCGGGTGTGCTGACGGTGACCTACGCGGGTCCGGACGTGAACACCTGGGAGTGGGTGGAACGCATCAGCACGATCGCGGTGGAGGCCACGGGCCGGGTGGTGGGCACCGTGACGCAACCCAACCAGCCGCAGGCGGCCGGCCTCGTGCGCTTCGACGGTCCCACTTCCTACACCCGGCTGGCGGCGCCGGTCGAGTCCAGCGGCCGGCCGGCCACCCTCGGCGGGCTGGCGACCGCGGCGACCGGGGAAATCTACTACACCCGCACGGACAACGTCGTCGCGGGCATCAATGCCGTCGGCAACCTCGTGTTCTCCGCCGGCACGCCGTCGGGCGGCGGCGACTTCCGGAACCCGCTCTCGCTCGCCATCGATCCCGCCGGCAACGTGTGGGTGGCGGACTACGTGTACAAGGTGCTCGCCGGGCGGCCCTCCACGTCCGCCGCCCTGCGCATGGTCACCCCCGCCGGCGTGGTCGCCACGGTGATTTCAGAGGCCAACCTGTACGACGTCCACTACGGCCTGCCGGCGGTCGCCGCCACGGACGCCGCCGGCAACGCCTGGTTCATCCACGGCGTCGTCCGCACCGATATTCTCAGCCGCGTGAGTCCGGCCGGCGCCATCACGCAGGCGTCATTCCTCGCGGGCGTGAGCCCGATGTACCCCGTGACGGACTGCGTCGTCGACCCCGCGGGCAATTTCCTCGTGCCGGAGGCGGGTTCCAACGTGGTCTGGCAGCGCACGCCGGACGGCACCTGGACGATCCTGGCCGGCACGGATCACGCGCGCGGGCGCGTCGACGCGACCGGCGCCGCCGCCCGCTTCGACGGACCGGCCGCGATCTGCCGGGACGCCAGCGGCAACTGCTTCGTGTTGGACAACGCCTACGCGGACGGGGCGCCGCAAAGCAGCTACATCCGGCGGATCACGCCGACCGGAGCGGTCACCACGATCAACCACGACTGCCTGCTGGACCTCACGCCCGTGCTCGGGATCCGGGCGGTGCCCACGGGGATCGCGGTCGACTCCCACGGCAACTTCATCCTCGCCTACCCGGCCGCCGGCTTCGTCGCGCGACTGGCCAACGACGTGCTCACTCCCATCGGCGGGACCGTCGGCGTGCCCGGTTCCACCGATGCCATCGGCACGGACGCCCGCTTCGAGGCGCCGGGCCGGGTGACGATCGACGCGGCGGACCGCCTGTTTGTCGCCGACGGCAATGGCACGATCCGGCTCGGCGTGCCGATCACCGCCGCGCCGACGATCATCAGCCAACCCGCCTCGCTCACCGTGTACGCCGGTGACACCGCGCAATTCGCGGTCACAGCCGACGGCTGGCCGACGCCCCTCTACGAGTGGTACTGCAACGACGTGCAGATTCCGGGGGCAAACACGCGCACGCTCACCATCGCCAACGCGCAGGCGACCGATGTCGGCCGCTATTGGGTGCGCATCATCAACGCCGTCGGCACCGTGCACAGCGTCACCGCCACGTTGACGATCGCCGCGCGCCCGGCGCCCGCGTCCGCCGGCAAAGGCGGGGGCGGCGGCGCACCCTCGCCCGGGTGCCTGCTGGCGCTGACGCTGGCCTGGCTGATCCGCCACCGGCACGCGGGCGGGCGCGCCGCGACGTAACGACCCCGTTACCAATCCACCTTCGAGCGCGCGGGTGCGCGGGCGCAGGTTGCGCGGGAATCCTCCCCCAACCATGACCGTCCACGCCTCCCTTCCACGCCGCCACCGCGACCTCGTCGCGGCGCTGCTGTTCCTCGCCGTGTCCGCCGCCAGCCAGGCCGGCACGCTCTACCTCGCCCGCCTGAGCGGCGCCAACGAGAACCCGCCGACCGGCGCCGCGTACTCCGGCACCGGTGTGCTGATCCTCAACGACGCCGAGAACCAGGCCACGATCACGGCCACGCACAACATCAGCATTCCCGTCACGGGCGGACACATCCACCGCGGCACCGCGACGGTGAACGGCCCGGTGATCTTCCCCTTCCCCGCCCCGACGAGCCCGGTCGGCCCGCTGACCTGGGCCATCCCGACGGCCGACGTCGACAACCTCAAGAACGGCGGCCTCTACATGAACTTCCACACCGGCGTGAATCCCGGCGGCGCGATCCGCTCGACGCTCGTACGCGCCCTGCTCGGGCCCGCGGCGATGACGCCCGCCCAGCAGCGCCTCGCCAACGCCCTCGATCTCTCCGCCGGCTACGACAGCGACCTCGACCAGATCCTCGTCGCGACCAACCTGGCCGACGCCGCGACGCAGACCGCCACCCTCGGCGACCTCACGGCCGGCACGATCTACGTGCAGGGCCGCGGCCAGCTCGAGAACATGGCGAACCTGAGCGACGGGCTCTTCGCGTACCTCGATGACGCCCGCGCCAATCCCGCGCCGGCCAGCTCCACGCTCGGCGGGTTCGTGCGCCTCGGCGGCGAGTTCGGCAAGCGCGCCGCCTCCTGGAACCAAGCCGCCTCGTCCTATTCCCGCCCGTACGTCGTCGCCGGGCTCGACCGCCAGTTCGGTCCGAGCACGCGCCTCGGCCTGGCCGTCGGCTACGCGAACGGCCGCGACACCTTCGAGGGCGGCCGCGGCAAGACCACGACGAAGACGACCGCGCTCCAGGGATTCCTGAGCTTCGGGCTCGGCGACTCCGGCGTCGTGGTCGACGGCTCCGCCGCGCTCGGCTCGGGCCGCATCGATTCCACGCGCAACCTCGCGAGCCTCGGCCGCACGGCGAAGGGTTCGCCGGACGGCAGCGCCTGGAGCGCCGCGCTCCGCGCGTCCAAGCCCTTCGCCCTTGCGGAAGGCGCCAAGCTCGTGCCCTACGCGCTGTTCGACGTCGCGAAGGCGACGGTCGACGGCTACGCGGAAACCGGCGCCGGCGCGGCGGACCTCGTCGTGCGCAAGCGCGCCCAGTGGAACTCCGCGCTCGAGGCCGGCGCCTCGCTCGACTTCGCGGCGCACGCCGGCGAGCGGCCGATGTTCTTCCGCCTGCAGGCCGGCTGGCGCCACCTGCTCGAGGACGGCGCGGGCAGCACCGGCACTTGGCTCGCGGGCTCGCCGATCGGCTTCACCACGGCCTTCGACGGCGCCCGCCAGAACACGTTCCGCGTCGAGGCGTCCGCCAACACCGCCCTCAGCGAGCGCACCCTCGCCTCGCTGGCCTACCGCGGCCTGCTCGGCGGCGAGACCGTCAGCGCCGTCGAGGCGCGCCTGACGTTCCGCTTCTGAGCCGCGGCCACGCGCGACCCGAGGCCCGTCCCCGCGGACGGGCCTTTTTCTTTCCCCGCCCCGGAACGACGCGGCCTACTTCCGCACCTTCCTGATCTGGTCGACCGTCATCGCGTTGATCGCGTAGCCGACGCGCAGGATGCCGTCGGAGAAGGCCTGCGGGTCGAGCGTCATCAGCCAGTCGGATGAGCTGCGCTGCCAGGCCTTGGAGAATTCGGTCTTGTCCTCGGACATGAGCTTGACCGTGCCGGCCACGTCCGCGGCGAGCCGCTTGCCGTGCTGCTGGATGAGGATGTTGGTGAAACTGCCCTGCGGGTTGTTCACGTAGACGTCGCCGAGGTAGAGCATCATCGCGGGATTCACGGCGATGCCGGCCCGGTCGCGCCGGTAGCCCGACTCGGTCTCGCCCCACATCTGCGGCACCGTGAAGGTGATCTCCGGCATGAGGACGATCAGCTTCCGCTCCTTGGCGAGCGGCTGCAGCCAGAAGTTCGGGCTGGCCGCGAGGCCGCGGTCGAAGAGCTGCTCGTCGCTCGGCGCGACGCGGACGAAGGTGTGCGCGTCCTTGCCGAACGTCGGGAGGCCCCACTTGGCGTCGGGCGTCAGGCGGCCGTGGCCGGCGATGAGCGGCTCGGCCTTGAGGTCGTCGTAGGTCAGCACGGTCGCGCCGGTGGCGCGCAGCTTCGCCACGAGGTCGTCCTGCAGCCGGCGCGCGAGGTCCTGCAGCAGCGCCTTGTCGAGGCCCTTGACGTAGTACTTGCCGTGCGCCTGCGCATTGGCGCCGCCCGCCTTCGATTGCGCCCAGATGCTGCCGTGGCAGGTGACGAAGAAATTGACCGAGGGCACGAAATACGTCGGCGCCGCGAGGCCCTTGGGATCGGTGACCTTGACGCGATCCATGTTCAGTTCGAACGGCTTCGGGTCGGCGCGGAGCGCGGGTACGGCGGGCAACGACGCGAGCGCCAGCACGAGGCCGGCGCGGAGGAAGGGGAGCGTAAGCATGGGAGCGGCGGGATGGGCGGCCGCAGCGTCACCCGGGGTCCGCCGGGCGACAAGGGCGGAGCGCTTTCCGCGCCTACGTGTATGTACGCAGGGAGCCCGGGAAACCCGCGGCGCCGCGACTCACTCGTTCAGATCCTTGTCCTTCCAATACTTCGTGCCCTGCAGCGTGGCCTGGAGTGCGAGGCCGTTCTTGGTAATCTGGTAGATCTCGACGTCGGGGATGATCGTCTCGGCCGCGCCGAGCGCCCCGCCCTTCTCGTCGGACTTGGCCGCCGCCTCGGCCTGGCCGCTGAAGTCCCAACCCTTGTCGATGAAGGCCTGGAGCTTCGCCTTGGAGCGGAAGACAAAGACCGCGCGGAAATCCTTCACGCCGAGGCCGAGGCCCAGACCGGCGGAGCCCATCTTCATGTAGGTGCGGTGGCCCTTGCGGTCGACGACGACGCCGTGCCCGCCAGCGAA
This sequence comes from uncultured Oleiharenicola sp., assembly GCA_964392935.1. Taxonomy (GTDB): domain Bacteria; phylum Verrucomicrobiota; class Verrucomicrobiia; order Opitutales; family Opitutaceae; genus Lacunisphaera. The sequence continues at coordinate 10,724 of CAYMSE010000384.1, read as the reverse complement.
GCTCGCGAGCACGAGGTTGATGCCGACGTTGGAGAACACCGCGTAGCCGGCCGCCTTCTTGATCTGGTCCTTCACGATCGGCTTTTTCGCGTACAGTTCGTCGAGCACGCTCTCCGCCATCGTGTCGATTTTCTGCTGCGCCTCGGACGTCGCGCTCTTGGCGCGGGCCGCCGGCGCCGCGAGCGACAGGCCGGCGGCGAGGAGCAGGACGAGGCGGGCGAGGCGGACGGAGGCGTTCATGCCACCAGCGTGCGTCGCGCCCGGCGCCCTGTCAAACGGACGGACGGCCCTGCCGGTCAGGCCGTCCGGTAGTGGTCCGCCATGCGGTACCGCCGGGCGAAGAGCCCGAACGCCAGCGCGGCCGCGAACGCGAACGCCGCGAAGAAGAACATCTGGAACGCCGTGACGCCGAAGCCGGTCGACTGGATTGCCTCCGTGACCGCGCGGTGGCGCACGCCGGCGTTCACCACCAGCACCCAGAGGTTGCCGACGGTGACCGAGAGGTTCCAGAAGCTCATCAGCGCGCCCTTCATCGCGGCGGGCGCCTGGCTGTAGGCGAACTCGAGGCCGGTGGCGGACACCAGCACCTCGCCCAGCGTCAGCAGCGCGTAGGGCAGCACCTGCCAGGCGATCGAGAAACCTGTCCCGCGGTCGAGCACCACCTGCATCAGGCCGACCACGATCCACGACAGGCCGGCGAAGGCGATGCCCGCGGTCATGCGCCGCAGCGCGGTCATCTCCCAGCCGAAGCGCTTCAGCGCCGGGAAGAACACGAGGTTGTTGAACGGAATGAGCACCATGACCAGCGCGGGGTTCAGCGCCTGCATTTGCGATGATTGGAACCACGCCGGCTTCGCCATCGCGTCGGCCTGCAGCACCCAGGTCGAGGCCTTCTGGTCGAAGAGGGACCAGAACGGGGTCACCAGGGCGAACAGCACGAGCACGCGCAGCACGCCGCGCACGCCCTCGACCGCCGCGGCGGGGTGCGCGCCGCGCGCCCGGTCGAGCTGGAGCGCCACGCCGGCGCCGCCGAGGGCGATCACGGCGACGAGGCCGAGGCAGGCCGCCTTCACCAGGTTCTCGAAGCCCGGCAGCAGCACGAACGCCGCGGCCGCCACGACCACGCCGAGCGCCGCGAGCGCGCGCCCCGGCAGCCCGGCGGCGATCGCCGTGCGCGCGACCCGCAGGAACGAGTGCGGGTTGGGCGGCGCCGGCGGCACCATCACGTAGGTCTTCCGCCCGAGCCACAGCACCACGGTCGAGACGAACATCAGCGCGCCGGGAATGCCGAAGGCGACGGCCGCCCCGAGCTGCCGCAGGAAGATCGGCATCAGCAGCGAGGCGAAGAACGAGCCGAAGTTGATGATCCAGTAGAACGCGGCGAACACCACCTTGGCGCGGTGCTTGTTCGTCTGGTCGAACTGGTCGCCGACGAAGGCCGACACGCACGGCTTGATGCCGCCCGACCCGAGGGCGATCAGCGCGAGGCCGGTGTAGAAGCCCGCGCGCCGGTCGACGAACAGCGCCAGGCAGAACTGGCCCGCGCAATAGACCAGGCTCAGCCAGAAGATCGTGTGGTACTTGCCGAGGAAACGGTCGGCCAGCCAGCCGCCGAGCAGCGGGAAGAAATACACGCCGATGACGAAGGTGTGGAAGACCTCCTTCGCCGCGCCGGCCCGGTCGGCCTCCGGCAGGTGCGCCAGCAGCGACGACACGAGGAACACCGTGAGGATGTTCCGCATGCCGTAGAAACTGAACCGCTCGCAGCCCTCGTTGCCGATGATGAACGAGATCTGCCGCGGGATGGGCGCGACCGCCGCGGGCGGGGCCGGCGGGGCGCCGCTCATGCGGGCGGCGCCAGGAAACGGCGCGAGGAGGTGACGATCATCGCCTCGTGAGTACCACGCGCCGCCGCGCGGTCAACGCTCGGGCGCGGGACCGGCCCCGGGTCGCGCCGGGAACGCTCAGGATTCGACGAGCTGGAGCGGCAGCACGACCTTCGCGCTGAACGGCACGCCGTTCTTCTTCGCGGGCGTGAACTGCCACTGGCTGACGGCGTTGACCAGGCTCTCCTCAAGGCGCGCGTCGCGGTGCGAGACGAGCCGGATGTCGTGCGCGCGGCCGTCGGCGTCGACCGTCATCGTGAGCGTGACGTTCGCGCCCTCGAAGCGGCGGGAAAGGCCGGCGGGGCTGACGACGTGCGCGACGGCGGGCGCCGAGAGCTTGAGGCCGCGCGTGACGGCGGCATGGGCGTCGGCGGTCGTGGCGGAAGCGGTCGTGGACAAAACACCACCGAGGAGCGTGGCGGACAGGAGGAGGAGTTTGGAGTTCATGGGGACGAATACCCCGCGGAGCGCGGGGAGTTACAGGATTTGTTTTTTGTTTGTGGCAGGGTGCCGGAAATTTTCCGGCGCGTGCCCGTCCCCTTCGCAATGCGCGTGCCAACTCCGCGCCGCGGACGTTAGTCGCTGGCCGCAAGCGGGAAACGGATCGCGCGGCGGACTCCGCCCCGCGCGGTGCGGCGCGATTCCGAAATTCGCCCATCCCGCGAGCGGGAAAATCCGAAGCATGGCTTGCCGTCGCCGATTCCCGGGTCTTCTGTTTCGCGCGATGAAGTTGAATTCCGCCCGTTCCATCCTGTGGCGCGAAGCCCTGGGCTTCGGCGTCGTGATCGGCTACGTCTGGATCGCGGAAGTCACGCATCTCCCGAGCCTGCTCTACGGCGATCCGCCGGCGGTGAACGTCTGGCGCGCGGTCTTCCGCACCACGGTCATCGCGCTCGTCTGGGTGTGGGTGCACTTCACGAACCGCCGCCTGCTCCGCCGGCTCCATGAGCTCGAGGGCTTCCTGCACGTCTGCAGCTGGTGCCGCAAGGTCGGCCACGAGGACCAGTGGCTCACCATGGAGGAGTATTTCGGCTCCAAGCTGGCGACCGAGACGTCGCACGGCATCTGCCCGGACTGCGCCAAGCGCCACCTGGGCACCGGCTCCACGCCCAGCGTGGCGCGCGTGAACCCGCCGGACGCCTGACCCGCCGCGCCCGCCGACCTCGCTGCCACGATGACCGCCGGGACCGCAATTTCCTGCAACTCCGCCGCCACCGGCCGGGTTCTTCCCCCATAACCTGCCGGCGGCGGATGCGCGCGTCGCGTCCGCCGGTGGCGAACCCATGGCCCCATGATCCACGACCTCCGCTTCGCCTGCCGCCAGCTCGTCGCGCACCGCTGGTTTTCCCTCGCGGTGATTGTCACCCTCGCCCTCGGCATCGGCATCAACACCACGGTGTTCACGCTGGTCAACGCCGTCCTGTTCAAACCCGTGCCGTTGCCCGGCGGCGACCGGCTGGTGACGCTGATACACTACCACGTCTCGCAACCGCGGGAGCGCTTCGGCGTCTCCTGGGCCGACTTCCAGGAATACCGGCGGCACAACCGCAGCTTCGAGCACCTCGAGGCCGCGCATCTCCGCGAGGCGGTGATCAGCGAGCCGGGCATCCCGCCCGAGCGCGCCCGGCTCGGCCGTGTCACCACCGGCATGTTCACGATGATCCGCACGCCGCCCATCCTCGGGCGGGAATTCACCGCGGCGGACGGCCGGGCGGGCGCCGCCCCCGTCGTGCTGCTCGGCCACGGGTTGTGGCAGCGGCGCTACGGCGCCGCGGCCGACGTCATCGGCCGGGCCATCCGCGTCAACGGCACTTCGGCCACCGTGATCGGCGTGATGCCCCCCGGCTTCAAGTTTCCGAACAACGAGGATTTCTGGATGCCGCTCGTGCCCGACGCGGAGATCGACGATCGCACGCACCCGTGGCTCCAGCTCTTCGCGCTGCTGCAGCCCGGCACGACCGTCGCCGCGGCCGACGCCGACACCGCCGTCATCGCCGGGCGGCTCGCCACCGCGCATCCCGACACCAACAAGGACACCGGCGCGCTCGTGCGCACCTTTCACCAGACCTACAACGGCGACGAGATTCGCGTCGTCTTCCTCACCATGCTCGGTGCGGTCGGCTGCGTCCTGCTCATCGCCTGCGCCAACGTCGCGAACATGATGCTCAGCCGCTCGCTGGCCCGCACGCGGGAAATCGCCGTGCGCGTCGCCATGGGCGCGGGCCGCTGGCAGATCGTGCGGCAGCTGCTCGTCGAGAGCGTCCTGCTGAGCAGCCTCGGCGGCCTCCTGGGCCTCGGCCTCAGCCGCCTGGGCGTCCACGCCTTCGACCTCGCGACGCAGGACGTGGGGAAACCGTACTGGATCATCTTCGCCATGGACTGGCGCGCGTTCTCGTACTTCGCCGCCATCTCGGTGCTCATCGGCTTCGTCTTCGGCCTGGTGCCGGCGTTGCGCGCCTCGCGCGTCGACCTCAACACGGCGATGAAGGACGGCACGCCCGGCGCCGGCCAGCGCGGCCGGCTCACCGGCGCGCTCGTCGTGCTCCAGTTCGCCCTCACCGTCGTGCTGCTGGCCGGGGCCGGCATCATGATGCGCAGCTTCTTCGCCGTGCAGGCGCTCAATCCCTTCGTCCGCCCCGCCAGCCTCTTCACCGCCCGCGTCCAGCTCCCCGAGGGCAAGGGCGAGCGCTACGAGACGCCCGCGGCGCGCTGGCAGTTCTTCCAGCAGCTCCTGCCGGAGCTGCGGGCGCTGCCGGGCGTGACCGCCGTGGCCGCCGTCAACAATCTCCCGGGCCTCGGCGCCGGCGACCGGCAGATCGAGCTCGAGGGCCGGCCGGCGCCGGCCCCGGGCCACGAGCCGAAAGCCTCGCTGCTGGTCGAGACCCCGAACTACCTCGAGACGATCGGCCTGCCGATCCTGCAGGGCCGCGCGTTCACCGACGACGACGGCGACACGGGCAAGGAAGCCGTGATCGTGTCGCGAACCTTCGCCGCCCTGCACTGGCCGGGCGCCGCCGCCGTCGGGCAACGGTTCCGCTGGCGCGAGGGCGAAAAGCCCGGCGCGTGGCTCACCGTCGTCGGCGTGTGCGCCGACCTCGATCAGGACCCCCGCGACGCGAACGCCGCGCCGCTCATCCATGTGACCTACCGCCAGCAGCCCTGGGGCTGGATGGGACTGCTCATCCGCACCTCGTCCGATCCGGCGGCGCTGGCCGGCCCGGTGCGCGCCGTGGTGCAGAAGTTCGACCAGGATCTCCCGCTCTTCGAGGTGCGCACGCTGACGGCGGCGCTGGAGAAGCAGCACTGGTTCCTCGTCGTGTTCGGCGCGCTGTTCCTGTCGTTCGCGCTCATCGGCCTCCTGCTGGCCTCCGTCGGCATCTACGCCGTGGTCGCCCAGGCCACCGCGCGGCGCACGCGCGAGATCGGCATCCGCATGGCGCTCGGCGCCACCGCGGGCCGCATCGCCCGGCTGGTGCTCGCCCGCGGCTTCGGGCAGCTGGGCCTGGGGCTGGCGCTCGGGCTCGGCGGCGCGTTCGGCGCGACGCACCTGCTCGTCAACGCCCGCCTCGCCACGCAGGTCTCGGCCAACGACCCGGTGCTGTTCGCCGCCATCATCGCGCTGCTCGCCATCGTCGGCGTCGCCGCCTGCTGGCTGCCCGCGCGGAAGGCGGCGCGCATCGCGCCCACCGAGGCATTGCGCACGGAGTGACTTCCAGGCCGCCCGAAGCGGCCATCCCGGCCCGCCCGCCCGGTCCGCGCCGGGCCCCGGCGGACCGGGGAAAATCTTTCGCCGGCGGGGCTTTTGTGTCGATATAGGGGGGTCACCTCCTCCTCGATGCGATTGCAACTCCGTTTCACGCTGTTGCTCGCGGTGCTATTCACCGCGTTGCTGGCGGTGATATGGTTGCATGATCGCTCGAAGACCGCCGGGGAGCAGCGCTTGCGCGCCGGGCTGCAGCGGGAGCGCGAGCTGCTCGCCGAGCGGCTCATCGAGCTGACCGGCGAACCGCTGCGGGTGTTCGTGGCGGACTATGCGCCCTGGGACGACATGGTCGCCTTCGTGCGCCAGCCGGACCCGAACTGGGCGCGCATCAATCTGGCCGATGCCCTCGGCACGCACCATGTCGACGCCATCTGGGTGCTGCGACCCGATTTCTCGGAGGTCTATGGCGTCGCCCGCGACCAGGACCCGGAGTTGCGCCAACCGGTCCTCGGCCCCGCGGACTGGGCGCGCGCCCTGGGCGCGCCGCGCGAGGTGCGCTTCTTCGTCATCACCCCGGCCGGCCTGCTGGAAATTCGCGCCGCCCCGGTCCGCCCCTCGGACCTGCAGGTCGTGACGGCGCAACCCGCCGGCTGGCTCGTCGCCGCCCGCCGGTGGGACGACGCCTACCTGCGCCAGCTCGAAACCCTGCTCGACGCCAAGGTGTCCATCGCCGTGCCGGGCGCCCCGGTGGCCGCCGGCAGCGCGATCGTCACCGCCGCCCCGCTGCCCGACTGGCAGCAGCGCCCGCTGCGCGAGCTGCGCACCGAATTCCACGCCGCCTCGCTCGAACGCGCGCATGAGGAGGCGCGCAGCGACCTTGAGATCCTGGCGGCCGTCGGCGCGCTGTCGCTGCTGTCGTTCGCCATTGCGACGCGCTGGTGGGTGACGCGGCCGCTCGTGCTGCTCCGCTCCAGTCTCCAGCAGCGCGCGCCGGCGCCGCTCCAGGGTCTGCTCACGCAGCGGGGCGAATTCGGCGCGCTGGCCCGGCAAATGGTCCATTTCTACGCGCAGGAGGAGAAGCTGCGCCAGATCTTCACCGCCTTCAACGCCATCGACGACGCCGTGTTCATCACGGAAGCCGAGACCGGCGTCATCACCCACGCCAACCTCGGCGCCGGGCGCCTGCTGGGGTACCCGGCCGAGGCGCTGGCCGGGCGGCGGCTGGCGGAGCTCACGACCACCGGTGCGTCGCCCGGGCAGGACGGCACGTGGCTGCGCTGCCGCGACGGCCGCCTCGTCGAGGTGGAAATGCGCGAACAGGTGCTCGGGGCCGACACGGCGAAACCCTCCAAGGTGACCGTGGCCCGCGACCTCTCGCCCCGCCGCCAGCAGGAGCAACTCCGCCTCCGCGCCCAACGCCTCGAGAGCCTCGGCACGCTCGCCGGCGGCGTGGCCCACGACATGAACAACCTGCTCACGCCGATCACGATGATCCTCGACGAGCTGGAGCACGCCGCCGCGCCCGATCGGGCGCTGGTCGCGTCGGTGCGCAGCAGCGTCAAGCGCGGCGCCACCATGATGCGCCAGCTGCTCACGTTCGGGCGGGGCGTGGAGGGCGAAAATGCGCCGGTCGCCGTCGGCCGCATCGTCGAGGAAATCGGCCGCATCGTCGAAAGCACCTTCCCGAAGTCCATCGCCTTCCACGCCCGCGTGGCCCGCCAGCTGCCCGCGGTGACCGGCGACGCCACGCAGCTGCACCAGGTGCTGCTCAACCTCGCCGTCAATGCGCGCGACGCGATGCCCGACGGCGGCGACCTCGTGGTGCGCGCCAGCCCCGTGGCCCTGCCCGCCGCCTCGCCCGACTGGCCCGAGGCCCCGGCCGGCGCCTATGTGCTGATCGAGGTCGAGGACTCCGGCACCGGCATCCCCGCGGAGCATCTCGACCGCATCTTCGATCCGTTCTTCACGACCAAGTCCCCGGACAAGGGCACGGGCCTTGGCCTTTCCACCACGCTCGGCATCGTGCGCGGCCACCGCGGCTACATCCACGTGCAGAGCGAATCCGGCCGCGGCACGACCTTCCGTGTGCTGTTGCCGGCCGCCGCGGAGACCCTGGTCGCTCCCGCCGAGCGGGGCGGCCCGGCGGCGACCTGCGCCGGCGGGGGCCGCACCGTGCTCGTGATCGACGACGAGGAGACGATCCGCTTCATGCTGGCGAAGATGCTCCAGCGCCTCGGCTACCGCGCGCTGGTGGCGGCGGACGGCCGCGAGGGCCTGCAGCTCTTCGCCCACCATCGCCGCGAGGTCGCCGCCGTGGTGACCGACCTCCAGATGCCGCACGTGGACGGGCTCGCGGTGTTGCGCGCCGTGCACGCCGACCGGCCGGAAGTGCCGGTCTTCGTCATGAGCGGCCGCGTCGACGAGACCGTGCTCGCCGCGCTGCGCCAGCAGGGCGTGGCGCGGCTGATCGACAAGCCCTTCGGCTACGACCAGATCGTGGAGGCGATGCAGTCGCTCGCCGCCTGAGCCGCCGCGAAACGCCATCCATTCGTGTAACGCCCGGCCGCTTGCGTCGCCGGGACCGCCAGTGCATTAGTCCGTCGTCCATGAAAACCGTCCTCATCGTCCTCGGGGTGCTTGCGGCGCTCGCCGTTGCCTGCGCCCTCTTCCTCACCGGCCAGTACAACGGCCTCGTCAACCGCGCGCAGGCGGTGGACGCCCAGTGGGCCCAGGTGCAGAACGTCTACCAGCGCCGCGCCGACCTGATCCCCAACCTCGTCGCCACCGTGTCGGGCGCCGCCAACTTCGAGAAGTCCACCCTCACCGAGATTACCCAGGCCCGCGCCTCGGTCGGCAAGGTGCAGATCAACCCCACCGGCACGCCGAGCGCGGCGCAGCTGGCGCAGTTCGAGCAGGCGCAGGGCGCGCTGACCTCCGCCCTGTCCCGGCTGCTCGTCGTGGCCGAGAACTACCCGAGCCTGAAGGCGACGGCGAATTTCCAGGACCTGCAGGCCCAGCTGGAGGGCACGGAGAACCGCATCAGTGTCGAGCGCGGCCGGTTCAACGAGCTCGCCCGCGACTACAACGCCGCGATCAAGCGGGTGCCGGCGGTGTTCTTCGCCGGGATGTTCGGCTTCACCGAGAAACCCTACTTCGCGGCGAAGGCCGGCGCGGACACCCCGCCCGCGGTCCAGTTCGACTTCGCCAAGAAGCCGTAAGGCCGCGCCGGTGAAATTGCTCCGTCATCTGCTCCTGGCCGCGGGCGTGCTCGCGGCGGTGCTCCCGCTCCGCGCGGCGGAGCGCATTCCGCCGGCCCCGGCGCGCTATTTCAACGACTACGCCGGCATCGTCCGGCGCGACACCGCCGACGCGCTCAACCGCCGCCTCGAGCAGTTCGAGCGGGACACCTCGAATCAGCTGCTCGTGGTGATCTATCCGCGCCTGGAGTCCGACTCCTCGGTCGAGGACTACACCGTGCGCGTGGCGCAGGCCTGGAAGGTCGGCCAGCAGGGCCGCAACAACGGCGCCGTGCTGTTCGCCTTCATGGCCAGCCACGATCTCCGCCTGGAGGTCGGCTACGGCCTGGAGGGCGCGATCCCCGACGCCATCGCCAAGCGCATCATCGAACGCGAGATCGTGCCGCGATTCCGGGCGGGCGACATGGACGGCGGCCTGACTGCCGCGGTGGACGCGATGATTGCCGCGGCCAAGGGCGAGTACCAGGGCACCGGGCGGACCGTGGCGGAGGGTCGCCGCGGCGCCCGCCAGCCGCTCGGGCCGGCGGGCATTGTCGGGGCGCTGATCTTCATCCTCGTCATCTCCGCCATCGCCCGCCGCGCGCGCGGGGCGATGCCCTACGTCATCGCCAGCGGCCTGAGCCGGCGATCCGGCAACATCTGGTGGAGCGGCGGGGGCGGCGGCTCATCCTGGGGAGGAGGCGGCGGCGGCTTTTCCGGCGGCGGCGGCAGCTTTGGCGGCGGCGGCGCGGGAGGGAAATGGTGACATGAAACGGAATCACTTTCTCCAACAGCTGGACCACGCCGCCCTCGAGGCGGCGATCGCGGCCGCGGAACGCGCCACATCCGGCGAGATCCGCGTGGCCGTTTCACACCGCCCGGCGCCCGACGCCGTCGCGGCCGCCCAGGCCATGTTCACGCGCCTCGGCATGGCGAAGACCCGCGAGCGCAACGCCGTGCTGCTCTTCGTCGCCCCGGAGTCGCAGACCTTCGCCATCATCGGCGACGAGGGCGTGCACCGCGCGTGCGGCCAGGCCTTCTGGGACGAAACCGCCGCCGCGATGTCCGCCGCCTTCCAGCGGGGCGACTTCACGGCCGGGCTGGTCGCCGGCATCGCCCGCGCCGGCGCCTTGCTCGGTGAACGCTTCCCGCGACGACCGGACGACACGAACGAGCTCCCCAACACGGTGATCGAGAGCTGAGGCAGCCTCCTCAACCGGCGGGCGGTTGGTCCTTGGCGGTGCGCACGCCCGAGTCGCGGAGCATCTCGTCCAGGTGCGCGGGTCGTTTCACCCGGTGCGGACGGGCGGTCGCGGCGGCGAGGCGCGCGCCCGGCTGCTGCATCCCGCAGGGCGTGATGTGCGGCGGCGGCGTGACGTCGACGGTCTTCTGCTTCCCGTCGAGCAGGCGGGCCGCCATGTCGCCGAGCCCGAGCCGGGTCATCGACTTGCGCAGCGCCGCCTTCATCTCCGGCTTGTACCAGAAGAAGAAGCTGCGCTGCTCCTGCTTCTCCTCCGGCGTGTGCGCACAGGCCACCGGCTGGTCGTCGTAGGGATGCACGCCCGTGGCGTAGATCTCGGTCGCGACGGTCATCGGCGTCGGCGTGAAGTCCTGCACCTGCTCGAGGCGGAAGCCAAGGTCCTTGGTCTTCAGCGCGAGCTCGGCCATGTCCTCGGGCCGCGAGCCCGGGTGCGAGCTGATGAAGTACGGGATGATCTGGGTCTGCCCCTTGCCGGCCCGCTGCGCGGCGCGGTCGAACTTCTCCTTGAACTTGTAGAACAGCTTGAAGCTGGGCTTGCGCATGACGCGCAGCACGCGGTCGCTGGTGTGCTCGGGCGCGACCTTCAGGCGGCCGGAGACATGGTGCTGCGCGAGCTCCTCGACGTAGCGCTCGTGGCT
>CAYMSE010000383.1:0-10728 GCA_964392935.1 uncultured Oleiharenicola sp. | reverse complement strand
GTCAACCAAAGGATCTCTAGACCATGATCCCCCGCCCCCCCGGTGATCAAAGGGTTGGTCGATCCCCTGACCTGCGGAAACGCAGTGATCGAAAAGGGGACCCTACCAGGGATGGGACCCACGGGGGGGACCCACGCTGCGACCCTTCGAGCCTCGCGCTGAGTTGCATTTGCGATGTGCTTCACGAATGTTCTCTATTGCAAATGCTAGAGAAGGATCAACGGACACTGGAATAAGATGATCCATTGTCCAACCCATGGCATGGGTAGGTGGCAACGTCATGTCTATAGGTGCACCACATAGCCAGCATAGGTGGGTACCTTCTGCCTTGACGTATGCACGTAGCCTGTTGACTGGTCTACCGCTTCGAGCACGCTTGATTGGATCAGTCATCACAACTACCAATGTGTATATGTAGTTAGTACATATGATCTACATGTACGTACTAACGTATGGGTACGTATGGGTGCATGGGTACTACCACACCAGTACCTACCCTGCGCAGCACAAGGGCCCTAGCTACTGTGAACTAGGGCCCGTGCTTTGGGAAGTATGGGGGGTGTTGTCCGTATCCTCCCCGATTTGAGGGTAGGCGAGGGGGACACCAAGACACATCATCCCCTATTTCGGGGGGATGCGCAAGAGGCAGTGTACCTCGGGTAGTGCCCATCTCGCGCCACCCCAGGTGTCAGTGCCGTACCTGGTGATCTTGCCATCCCGTGCTGCGTTGTAGATCCGGGTAGTTGCACGCTTGATGTCATCATCCCGGAACAACGCTGGCCTATCGTTGGGGTGTTCGATGAACAACAGATACAGCGCAGCGATGCGGGTAGTTACCAGCTTCCGCTCACCAGACTCAGCCATTGCATCCTTCCGTACACCATCCCGCATGACTCCGCCTCTGTTGTACCAATGCAGCGGACGTCAGTCGATGCGTCGGCTGCCACGACGAGAGTCCCGCCGCACTGTCCGCAGACACTGTCGGCAAGCTGTACCGTTCGGGTTTCGTAGCCGAGCGCCACACGCGCACGACGTACCCACTCTGCCGCCATTCTGACAACCTGGTGTGCTGCACTGGCGTTATCGACGGGGCAACGTGCGACGGCGGCATGTAGTTCGCCCAACAGTACTGGCAGGGCGCATGGTGGGCTTGACTCTGTCTCAAGTAGGGACCATGCATCATTGGCCTGTTCGTGGATCGTATCTATCAGGTCTGCGTACATCTGGTTGACCGGCGAGCGAGAACCGGCCTTGTTTGGGCTAGAGCCGCCGCTCTGACCGCTTACTGCCAGTGGGGTAATGGAGTTGGTCCAGAGCTGACTCAGTAGGCTGTCAAATCGCCGCACACAGCCTCGGCGTTCGTAACCTCCGCGCACCTCAACCACGAAGTCGATGTGTTCGCTGAATCCGTACACCAGCGCATCGACGTGCCGTCTCATCTCTTCCGCGTACCAGATGGGGTCACTTGCCACGAGATTGGCCTTTCTTGGCCGCTGTGCGCTTGCGTGGCGGCTTGGGAGTGGGAACCGTGCCTTCCCGTACCTCTTCGTGCGCGTTGGCCGCTGAGACAGCCTCACAGAGCTTTGTGATGAGATCATGCGCCTCGCGCTTGGTCTGCGGCACGAAGCGCTGATTGTGGCCGTTCTGCTCGGGTATGAGCAGCGCGATTGCGCCGTTCACCGTAACTACCTCAACAAGACTCATGACAGGCCCACACAACCCTCTCGTTGTATTCAATGGCAACGATCCCGTGCTCGTCGCCCCAGATGACTTTGTTGCACACCGCGCACCTAGAAGGGCGGCGGGTCGCACGATTTGCACGACAGGGGCACGTCTCCGAGCAATCCCCCATCATGATCGGAAGCCCTGTGAGCCCCTGTGAGCCACTGACGGGGGCAGGAGCGGGGCGGTACCCACCCTGACGCCCGCCAGGCGTCGCAGGGGCTGACGGAGGGCCCGCAGGCGTCAACTCCACCTGAGACGTCCGGACCGTACCGGCGACCATGCACGCGTGCGTGGCGTACATCGGGAGCCGCTGAGCTATTCGCTGCGCCGCGTCGCGCGGGCCGACATAGGCCAGCAGTTTCGGTGAGTTCTCCCGATACAGCGATTTACCGGCCAGGAGCGCTTCGCGTATCTGCTCCGGTGTTTCGAGTTTCACCGGGTCAACTGTGGTGTCGATTCCGGCGACGTTGGAATTGAAGACGTACGCGTTGCATTTCTGGCACTGCGCCAGCCTGAGCGGCGTTGTCACGGGTCCTGCCCTCATGTCAGGTAGAAGACAGTGAAGGGGGCCGTCCATACCGCCAATTCGCCATTGAGCGGGTAGACCGGCCGTCCGGACATGGTCCAGCCGACGAGTGCGTACGAGTGCACAGCGTTGCCCGGATCGCTCACGCGCCACCCAGGGGCTACCGGCGTCCAGTTCCACGGGGCATCGGTGAACGAGGGGCCCAGGTTGTTTGACATGTTCATCGGTCCTTTCGATCTTGCTAACGATTACGCCCAGTTACGATCATCCTGTTGGGCCACTGTTGGCCTAGGGACACTAGATAGAACTAACTGAACTTACTATGTACTCTCTGTGTTTGACAGACGGTTGGGTCAGTTGGTCCATGTGTCCCTATCAGAACCAGCAGAGCCGACTGTAGTTAGTCCTGTTGGGTCAGCGGTGACCTAACTGGACGAACTGGCCGGGGGGAGTCGCCAAACGGCCGTAGCGGGGTATCCGGAGCGAACCGACAGCAACCGGGCTTTCTTCGCTGCCCTCTTGAGCGTCGACTCGCTGTACGACTCCTTCCGGCCCTTGGCGAACACGTCCGCGCGGGGAGCCTCGCCACCCTCGCTGGACAGGAACTCGATCAACCACTTCATACACTCGCCAACGCTGGTGATGTTGTTCATCTGGTCGGAGAGGACGTCACTCGCCTTTGTCTCGGTTTTGCCGACCCATTCGAGCCGACCGGCCCCGATAATGTCGCCCTCGTATTCGGTGGTGTAGTTGCTGATTTTGTACTTGAAGCTGTCCAGGTCCGTGCGACCGAGGTTGCTCTTTTCCTGACTCAGAATCACGACACGGTCGTCTTCCTCGTCGGGGTCGATGACAACGCCCATTGCACTGCGACACACATTGCCCAGCTCCGCGCTCCCCATGAGTGCGTCCATGAGGTTTGCGCTTGCGGCTTTACGTGTGTGCGCCAGCCCTATTGCGGCGAATTCGTAGCGCTCACACATAACGCGTATGCTCTCGACGGCCGTTCGTACCTGCTTCTGGTTGTTCGTGTTGTCCAGCGCCAGGTTCGATGCCAGCGGGTCGAGCAGCAGCGCCACGGCACCCTTGGTGCGGGCCAGTTCACCGATGCGCTTGTTGTCGAGCGGCAGCAGCACCTTTCCGTCGCCGTCCATGTCCTCTGTATGGATGCCGACGAAGTGGACGCGCGAGAGGTCTGCTCCGGCAGCTATCAGGCGTGGCACAACGGTGTATTCGAGGGAGTCCTCGTTCACGACGTAGATAACGTCCCTGGGGACGCCGTAGAACTCCCCACGCATTACGCCACGCGTTATCCATGCTGCCCACTCGCACAGCAGCGTTGACTTGCCGACACCGCCACGTCCCACGACGAGCGTCAACTCGCCCATGGGGATGCGTCCGTAGCCCTCGTCTCCCGGTGCCCACAGCCAGCGAACGCGTTTGGGCTTGATGGAGGCGGCAGTTACGACTTTCAGCCGCCTGCCATCGACGTTGTCCTGCGCGTCCTGCTCTGCGAGCCTAACTCCCTCAGCTGATGCGGAAGGGGAGGAGGTGTCCGCGCCGGGGCGTCGAAACGGGCTTTGGTTCGAGTGGATGTGCGTGTCCACGGGTGTCATTCTCCATCCACTCTTGAAACTCGGCGTCGCTCATCTCGCGGCCAACTCGCCAGTCGGCACGCCATAGTGGCGACGTACATGTGCACCACCGCTCCCCGTTCTCGCAGCCGGGGTCATCGTCGTACTTGAAGTCGATCATCGGCTGAACTTCGTTCGACGCACAGTCAGCCGACTCCCACCACCATGACGGGTAGTTATAGCAACCCTCAAGGTACAGGATCACCGGCAGCTTCTGAGCCCACGTCATCAGTGATTTGGTGACTAGTCGACCGGAGACGGGGACCGAAGTGGTCCATACTGATACGACCGTCGGCGTTGCGTAGGATACGTTCCACGATGATGCGTTCGTGCTCGAAGCTGAACTCGACGCGCACAACGTCTCCGGGATCGTACCCCAAGTCCCGTACGACTCGTTCCAGTTCGGATCGTGCGACGGAAGGGTGAACATACCTATACATCTCCACCATTGCTCATTTCTCGCTTAACCCTCTGCACCGTTCGGGTTGAGACCCCGAAGTCGGCGGCGATGGCGTGAAGGGAGTACTCGCCGGAGTCGATGGCGGCAGCGATGCCCGGCCAGTCGGCTTCACCGTCGTTGGAGCCCGGTCGGCACGGCGGCGGCACGATGTCCAGCAGCTCGGCCAGGTGGGGGAACTGACGGGCGATATGCCGCGCATTGGCACAAGCGTCGCAACTCGTGTCAGAACGGGTCACGTTGACGCGCTCGGTGAAGACCTGCCGGGCCAGCCTGGACGGCCCCCCGATGTAGCGGTGGACGTACCGCGCAATCACGGGAGATGCCATGTTGGCGATCCAGTCGACGTCGAGCGGCGTCACCCACGCGTGAGTGCTGCCCGCGCGGACGTTGTCCCGGTAGTGGATACGCCACCCCTGCACCGTGCCGCACGCTCCCGTCCACTCAGGGGCCGCGTACGGGTCGTCGATGGTGTCCGGGTCCCAGCAGTGCGAGGGGGACCAGCCGCGCCGCCTGGCGGCGTTCGTGGCCCTGGTCTTGCCGATGAGCGTCGACCCGTAGTCCATCGGGTCGGCACCGGCCAGCTTGTCGTACAGGACCGCGATGCGGTCGGCGGTCGACTGGTGCACCGGCCGGTTGTGCGTGGCCAGTTGGAACACAGCCTGCCCGGAGATCTCCAGCATGCCGCCGATCAGCTCGTAGTTGAAGCCGTCGTAAGCGAGGGCACGGACGCGCCGCTGAGTGCCGGTAGCGTCGACCTTGCGGCCGGTCTTGGGGCCGTTCGGGGGGATGTAGTGCGCCTGCCACAGGTCGTTGTAGACATCACGCCGGATGCGCCGGTTCGGGTGGTTCATGATCTTCGAGATGGTGGTCTCGTTGTGGTGCCCCGCCGCCGATTCTGAGATCTGCGCGTAACTCATGCCCTTCGCGCGGAGCTTGAGCAGATGCCGCTTGAGTTCCGCTACTTCTTCCAGGGTTACCAGCAGCGGCTTACCGATGCTGCGGCAGTAGTCGCCGTACTTGGCGCGGGCGCGCTCTGCGGGTGTCTTAGCCATATCCACGGTCCGTGTCGTTGCAGTGCTTGATTTCGTCGTTGAGTACCTTGTAGAGACGCCGGTACTCGGGCAGTTCGCCATACTGCGGCGGCGGGTCAGGTTCGCGGGGAGCCAGCATGTTGGTACAACCGGCCGAGGTCGAGTAGTGGTGTTCGCCGTGCATCGGTTTCTTGAAGTCGGCGTCCAACTCGATATATCTGCGGCAGTACTTGCAGAATCCCCACGCCCATGAGTCGAACGGTTCAGCCATGACGCCTCCGTGCGAGACAGGAACGACAGAGCGGCTTACTCGCCACCACTGGACGCTCCCACTTCGAGGGGAACGGCCGGGTGCCGCACAGTGCCCTCAACTCCCCATCTTCGGGAGCGATGTGGGCGAGGCGGACACCCTCGGCTTCGATGACCCTCACTGCCACTCCCAGCGGAACTTACCGTTCGCGCCGAGCACTTTGACGCGTCGGCCCTTCGGGTTGACCTGAGTCGGTTGCTTGTTCTTCTTAGCCCGACCCTTGCTGCTGCTACCGCCAGACTTCGGCGGTATCTTCTTCTTCGGTGGCAACTGCCGTACTCCTTATGTGCACTTGAGGGGGAAGGGGACGGTTTCGGTGACCGGCCCGGTGTTGCGGCAGAACAGCCGACCTTGCGCGTGCATGTCGTTGACGATGCCGGGGAGCGCCTGCGGGAAGTTCGTCCAGAGGTGGCCCAGGATCACGCCACCGGTCGCCGTCGGCGCACCGTTGCGCACGATGGCGCGGATGCTGTCGGCGGACCGCAGCCCGCGCGGGCCGGTGCCCGGTTCCCAGTCCTTCGTGGACAGCTTCGCGTGCCAAGTGCACACGCGGTAGCCCATGTTGGCAAGGTCCGTCTTGTTCTGCGGACTGTAGTCCCCGAACGGCGGGCGCACCATGTTGCCCTTAACACTGGCGTTAACCTCGGCCTTGAGCTGAGCCGTCGTCAGTGTCGGGAAGTGCGGGTGGTTGCTGCTCGCGTGGTTGCCGACGTAGTGCCCCATCTGCCGGAGCGGTTTGACGACCCACGGGTTACCGGACAGGAAGAACATCGCGCGGATGTTCTGCGACTTGAGCCAGGTACCCCAGTAGATCATGTCGGTGTACGTGTACGGCGAGCCGTGGTCACCGGGGGCGTCATCGAACGTGATGACGATGCGGTTTGAAGTGTTGCCGCACGCCCAGGTGTTGTACCCCTTCGGGTACGTTGCGGGTGCTGCCGTCACGGTCCCTGCCGCTGCCAGCATTCCAGCAGCGACGACACCGGCCGCGACGGCGAGTTTCTTACGGGTCATTTCTCACAAACCCATTCAGTAGTCTGGACATGTAGCCATCCGATGTGACCCCGTACCTGGCGCACAGGTCGCGTATCTTCGCACCTTCGGCGCGCAGTTGGCGAGCTTCCGCAACCTGTGCGTCTGTCATCTTGGCTGCCGGGTGATCCTGCCCGCTCCCCCGGAAGCCGTTGCTCCTGCCCTTCGAGGACCGGTCGGCGTTGTTTTCTGCCACGGTGCCCCCGACTAGGTGGGATCGCTTGACGCACGGGGGGTTGTCGCAGGTGTGCATGACGCACGGGGTGTCATTGCCGGTTTCGTGGAAGTACAGCCAGCGATGTGCTCGCCATTGCTTCCAACTGCCGTCAGGCCCTCGGGCCTTGAAGAATCCGTAACCGTCCTTGTCGGTGGCTCCGGTCCATACAAGGCAGTCCCCTTGTTCTTCGGTGTGGCGCATGAACCGCTCGATTGCTTCCATGCGCTTACCGTACCAAGGTTTCACTGCCCGTACCATGTGGGCTGTGTCACCTCAGCATTACTCCGAAGCTGGCAGTAACCCGCCCGGCCTCCGGGTCGACGAACAACAACCACTGTGAAGGCTCGGATTGAGCCGCCAACGACTCCGAGGCGTACGTGTTCGTTGACTCCGTACTCCCGTTCACCCAGACGTTGCGCTGGTTGAGCGGGATCATGGCGCGCTGGTGCCAGTGCCCCATGTATACGTCCTGGAAACGCTCGGGTATACCGCCGGAGCCCCATCCGCCTACTCGCTTCCCTAGTCCATACCAGGGGAATCCTGAGTGTCCCCTGATCTGATCGCCATGTATCAACATGGCACTGTAGCTTCCGAGTTCCATGACCTGATACCAGTTGCGCTCACCCTGCGGGTCGGTCATCCGCAGCTCGAAGCGCGGTTCGTCCCGAAGGAGCAGCGCCAGTATCCGGTACAGCATCCGGTCCGCGTTGTCCATGGGGCCGAACTGTCCACGACGACCGATCCGTCCGTGGTTACCGTCAACGGCATACACCGTGACAGTGTCGAAGTGGGCGAGTAGATACCGGCAGAAATCTGCGAGTATCGTCGGTGTTGTGTTGAAGAGCTGAGTGTACAACGTCGAGTCGACGAGCCACTGTTGACCAGGGAAGATGTCGACGTTTTCAATCAGATCGCCAAGCATCGGAACAACGCAGTGTCGTACTGGCCGGGTTGCCCGCTGGCGCTCACTACAAGCCACGATTTCCCGTGCGTAGCGCATGACACGCTCGCGGCAGACCACCGAGTTGTAGTCAGGCGTAGTCTTACCGGTTTGCAGGTCACTGAGCAGTGCGACGGCATATTCTTCGCCAACTGGCGTACCTCCTGCGGGTGGTGCCGCTACCGGTGGGATGACGATGCTGGCGACGGCCTCGGTCACGGCGTCCCAGACGGTACTCAGGTAGTCGGCGTGCTTGTGTTTCGTCTCGTACAACTGCCGGGCGAGTGAGTCCCGTTGCCGGGTCATTGCTGTGAGTCTGTCTGCGATAGACGCGTCCTCGCCCAGGTTGTCGAACTCGGTGGTCATGGTGCCGTCCTCTCCGACGCCGACGAGTGGAACGTCGGGCCGACGGTGATCTTGTTGGTGACAGTGACAGTAGGGCCGGGTACGGGGACCTTCCGCGTTGCGGTCGGTCCCGGTGCCGTCGTCGTCTGCCGGTCCGTCACCGTGACCGTGGCGGTGGGAGGTACGGCGGTGCGGGTCGCCGTCACGGTCGGGGGTTCTGTCGGGGTGGGCCCCGGTGCCGTCGTTGTGTCCGTCACGGTCACTGCTGGCCGCTGGACAGGCGGAGCGTTGGGGTCCAGGGAGAGCGTCCAGGCGACCGCTACGAGCGTCGCAGAGACGACTACAGCCAAGATCGCACCGACCGGGAAGTGACGCTCTCCGTGCCTCATGTGTTATAGCCCCTGCCTGGGTTGCAGGCACAGTCCTTGCGGCGGTGCCGGTTGATCGTCCAGACGGACGGTACGTCAAGTTCGACCCGCTCCGCAAGGGCAGTCCGGATCGCACGCGACGTTATGGACGTGTCGTCCATCACGGCAGAAATCGCCGCCGCCGCCTCCGGCCCCAGTGCTCTGAGCAGGTGCCCCATCGTGCACTTGTGTGATACGCCGCGACTGTTTGCCCTCGCGGCCGAAGCGAAATCGTCCCAACTCACGGCGCTTTGTCCTCCTTCGGGTCAACTGGCCCTCCTAGGCACGGGACGTTGGCCATCCCCTGTTCGTTGCGCTTGTAGTGCGGCATGACAATAACCTGTCCGCGACGCTTGATTGCGCATCGCACTTCACCGCAGCGGGGGCAGTAAGCGCGGCCGGTGTGGTCCACTTCCCAACCCCCGCATCGTCGGCATCTGCGATGAACTTTCACGGTTCCGTCCGGTTCCGGTAGAGCAGCAGGTCCATAGGGTCTGCCGCTTCGAGAATGTGCTTCATGAACCAGGTGGACATGTAGCCCCATCCGATGGCGAACGCTGCCTTGCCGACCGGGTGTTGAGTCCGGAAGTACCGGCGAGTCGTCCGCGTCAGCGTCCGGTCCAGCCGGTCGCTTTTCATGGCGTGTATCTCGTAGGCGACCGCTGCGCCGACGATGGCACCCCAGACGAGATCACTCTTGAGGTGTGGGGGGATGTCTCTCACAGCGACCTGCCTTCCTGAGCCCGCACAGGCAGGCGGGCCCGTAAGCGACCTGGGCGGCCCATTTACCGGCCTCCCACTCTTCTATGGATGCGGTTATCTCGGCGGCCCGTTCGGGGCTGATAGACGGCTTCTGAGAGCTTTTACGGACGGCCATGGATTCTCTCCATGGATCGCGCGAAGTACAACAGCGGCAGCGCCTTGAGTGCAAGCATCAAGGCGGTTGCGTAGATGAAGTAGATCACTCCGGCACCTGCTCGTCGTCCGGCGCGCGCCTATTCCACTCACGCTTGAAGTCCGGTATGGCCGCAGCGTGTTGGTCTTTCTTGGCGATGTAGCCAGGGTGCTGCGCCAGCAGCGGGGACGTCCACTCCCAGAACTCCAGCACGCACGGGTCGCAGAGGGCGAACGCGCTGTGCAGGTCGGGAGCATCCCCACGGCTGAACTCGAAGATGCAGGTGCCGAACGGATTCCCTTGCAGATAGGGGATGTTGCCGCACTTGAGGCAGCGCAGATCGTTCGGCCCGTCCTCGCTGCCGTCGAGGAACGGACGCCCGTAGTCGTCAGTTTGCATTGACCTTCCAGCCCTTGTAGTCGCCATGTCGTGCGTGCCTGTCGGCACGGTCTATGATCATGCTGAACAGCGACGCGGATACGTTGCTGCCGTAGTGGCCGCAGGTGTCGCAGACGGCGGTGTAGAACCAACGCTGCGACTTCTCGTTGTAATAGCCCTTGACGCGTACGACGTTGGGGCGGCAGCCGCACATGTACCGGGGGTGCCGGTCCAGCCATGAGGTGACCTCAACGGCGTTGGGGCATTTCGAGGGGTTGTCGTAGTGCGTCGGCTTCACCGTCGGTCCACCTTGTCGAACACGGCCAGGACGCCGACTACCATGCCGAATCCGATGCATGAGACCAGGAAGCCAGCGATCAGGTCGACCCACCACATTGTGCTCATTCCTCCCCCCGCGTGGCGATGGTGTAGTACCAGACGACCATGGCGGACGTCGTCCACACGAACGCCGTGCAGAACGTGTACGAGAGGGCCGGAACCAGCCAGAACTCATGGTGCATGATGCCGACGCCCAGCATGAGGATGTACCCCATGAACGCCACCATGCCCGCGAAGATGAGCAGTTCGCCGACGTAGCCGCCGAGGCGTTCCGCTACCAGCGTCATGCGCGACGGCTTCTTCGGTGCCGGTGGCCGCTCGGCGCTCGGCTCTGGTCGGCTTGACCAGTTGGGGAGTTGCGTCATCGGTTCACCTCGCTGAGCTTGAGCGGTGCGCCGCTCTTGGGGCAGATGTCTGGGGCGTGCACGATGGCGAGAGCGCGGCCGGAGTCGGTCTTCGTGGTGAGCACCAGGTTTCCCGACTCGTCGC
>CAYMSE010000382.1:0-3036 GCA_964392935.1 uncultured Oleiharenicola sp. | reverse complement strand
CGCCTCCAGCGTCGCGTCGAGTCCCTTGAAGGCTACAGTCGAGTACAGAAAGCCGACCGTCGGGACCGCTTGCTTCCCTCGCAAGAGCGCGAAGAACTGAGCCCGATCCACGCTGTTGGGAACCAGATCGACGACATCGTCGCCATATTGCGTGCGCATCACGTCCTTGAGCCATCTTGCGACGACAATCTTGTGCAGTGGCATGCGATAGGTTGCGTGGCAGCGGGCAACGGGCAAGTGCGGAAACACTTCATGGTGCTGGATGAAGTAGACTTTCGCTCCCTTGCGCGCGCTCAGCGCATTGACCCATTCCGCGGTCTGCCACCAAGTGGCGATGACGACGTCTCCATCGGGAACATCGCTGTCGGTTACGGGTCGCCAGCAATCAAGCACATGATGCTCAACCTCGCTGCCGTCGAGATGCGATTGCGGTTGGCTTGGCGCGCGATGCCACCCATCGCCTTTTAGCCACGCCTTCAGCTTTCGAGTCACTGGGACCG
This sequence comes from uncultured Oleiharenicola sp., assembly GCA_964392935.1. Taxonomy (GTDB): domain Bacteria; phylum Verrucomicrobiota; class Verrucomicrobiia; order Opitutales; family Opitutaceae; genus Lacunisphaera. Next base: position 2,536 of record CAYMSE010000382.1, on the reverse strand, counting down.
CCCGAGACGGAAGTGAAATTACGCTAACGCTGTGGCCCAGGCGCATCAATTGCCTGGCATAGATCGCGACGACCCTGGTGCCGCCGCCCATGCTGGCTGTCGGCAATATGAACGTTATGCGCATGCTACGGCCCAGCGTGCCATCGGCCATTGGATGATTTCAAAATCAGAGCGGCAAAGCTCTTCCACGCCCGGAGCTGCCTGGGGTTCACCGCCAGCGCTCTCGCGCCCGCGCGCAGTGCCCGCATTCTTCGCCCCATCCTGTGCTCACGCCATGCGTGCCCAAGCAGCATGCCCTGGATATGTTCCTTTGCACCGTGGACCGAAGAGTCGACTCCATTTGGCAGCGGTGGCGGCGATCCGCGCTGTAAAGCATCGATCCCGCATTCGCGCCTTTGATTCTGGAGATCGTAGGCGGTTCGCGAGAAGAACTCGCGCAAATGCGTGCGTTGTGTATGCGTTACCGATGACGGGTGCAGACGATAGAAATACCAATTCTGGGGCTCGTAGCGGATGCGGCCGGCCTCGCCGAGCCTGAGCTGGTAATCGATGTCTTCCCCGCTCCCGAAGTACTCGCGAAATCCCTCCAACTTCTGCACCAGCGATGACCTTATGGCATAGGTGCAAAGGTGTGTTCGGACAGTCCCACTCGCCAGTTCCTTCGTGATCTCGAGCGGATCGCCTCCGGTGTCCAGATGCGCGATCAGACGGCCAGAGGGGTCGATGGTCGAGAACGCACCGCACACCGCATCGTACTCGGAATGCTCTGCCAACCAACGCGACTGCTGACTGATGCGTCCTTCCGGATAGAGATCGTCTGCGTCACACCGCATGACGACTGCGCCTCGCGCCGCTGCCAGGCCAACGTTCAGACTGGCAGAGATCCCGCGGCCTGGCCCATCCAATAGGCGTACCCGCTCGTCCCGAACTGCCAGGACCCTAGCCAACGAAGCATCGCTAGACTTGTCATTGACGACAATGACCTCAAGCGGTGTCTCCTGCTCACGCAGGATCGAAGTAAGAGTATCGGACACGTACGCTTCAGCATTGCGCATTGGCACTATGACGCTAACAAGTCGGTGAGCCGGTTTCATTGACTCCCATCCTCGCTCGCCAATTCAAAGAGTGCCTGAGGGGACGTAGAGGTTAACGACGGAGAGCACGACCAAAATGGATAGTCCGAGCAAGGGCAAATCTATCCTCGGTTGCCACAAAGAATGGCGCGCATACACGGCCGCGTGCGGGAGATAAACGATCCAGTTCGCCACTCCAAGCGCCACGATCACGCCTGTAGGGCCATTAATGAGAGACCCGATCACGATGGCTCCCACTTGAACCACCAACTGAATCGCCAGCAAAACCGTGCTCGTCCGGACTAATCCCTTGGCCCATAGGACACCCCCGTACGAAGCGGTGATGCACCCGACCAACGATCCCAGCCCTAGTATCTGAAGCATCCATCCTGCATCGTGGTACCGATCATCATACATGATGCGTATCAGATGCTCGCCGAAGTACACGATTAATGCGCAGATCGCCCAGTAAGGCACAATCTGGATTAAGCGGCTCTTTTGGAGCACGGCGTAAAGTTCCTCGGGCCGCTCGCGTACCACTTCCGAATACGCCGAGAACAGAATGCGGCCCCCAAGCTGCTGAAAGAACTGTCGCGGTATCTGGACCACCGCCATCGCCAGGGTCAAAAACGCGAGCATACGGACATCCAATAGGGTTCCGACAAGGAGCCGGTTTCCCTCACCAGCAAGAAACGTCAGCGCTGAGCTCACGAAGATCCATCGACCAAACGTCGAAAGCGATCTTACCGTCTCCCGGTCCCACAAAAAGCGGTTCTTGATGCCAGCCAACCACACGTGGCTCGCAAGAGTGCGGATAGCAGCACCGCCAAGGCTGCCTATCACTAACGACCAGACCGAGCGATAAATCGCCGCCAGAACGATCGTGATGATCAGTCCACCCGCCGCCGATCCGATATCAATCAGGGTGATCCTTGCGATGCGCAAGTCGCGGTCGGCGGACGCGATGTTCGTGGAGGCGAATCCAGCAATCACGGCAGTAAGGCCAGCCACCGGCAGGAGCTGCGCCAGCATGGGCTCGCCGTAAAATATCGCGAATGGAGTGGCGAGGGCACAAGTGACGATCGAGATCAACGCGCCCCTGAGGACTTTGGCTGTCCAGGCGGTATTCACGAACGCCGCCGTATGGCCCTTACGGTTCTGTATAATTGACTGCTCTATCCCAACATCGGACATCATTGTCAGGCCTACGATCACGGCTTGAACGAGTGCCATGATCCCGAAAGCCTCCGGAAAAAGCAGGCGCGTGAGTATGAGGTTGCCAGCGAGACGGAGTGCTTGGCTGATTCCATAGCCGCCAAGGCTCCACGCGCTGGCGGTGAGCACGCGCCGCTTGAGAGGAATGCGTTCCGGCATCGGGATGGCGGGCGCGTCGGTCCCTGGCATGTCGATCTACTAAAGCAATCTCGAAATCACAAATTTGCGGGCCTGCGCCCAATGACGCT
>CAYMSE010000381.1:0-8180 GCA_964392935.1 uncultured Oleiharenicola sp. | reverse complement strand
CGTGCTCAAGTACAAGAAGCTCTACACCGAGTTCCCCACGCCCCCGCTCAACCATTTCATCTACGACGGCCAGGCCCCGGTGCGCGACTGGGTCTTCGGCGGCAACCGCATCCCCGGCGCGCTCATGCGCGGCGCGGCGCTGAACGACTTCAAGAGCGTCGAGTGCCAGATCATGGACTGGGCGGACGATGCCGCCTACTCGCTCAACGACATCGTCGACGGCGTGCGGGCCGGCTTCCTCACGGTCGAGCGCATCGAACGCTGGGCGGCCGGCGCGGCCATCGGCGCGCCGGAGCAGCGCCACCTCGATTCGCTGTTCGACGCCATCCGGCAGGACCGGCTGGAGAACGTGTTTTCCCACAAGATCGGCGTCTTCATCCAGTCGTGCCGGCTCAAGGAGCACGACAACTTCATGGCCGAGAAGACCAATCGCTACCGCTTCGAGCTCGTCGTCGACCCGGCCGCGCTCGGCGAGGCGCAGTTCTTCAAGAAGATGGCGAACGACATCATCTTCGAGAGCCCGCAGCTCGAGCAGCTCGAGCACAAGGCGCGCGTCATCATCATGGCCCTCTTCAACACGATCTGGGAGAACTACGCCGAGCGGGCCGAGCGCGTCATCCGGATCCTGCCGGACAACGTCAGCCGCCTCATCGAGGCGGAAAAGGGCCAGGATGGGAAGGCCCGCCGCATCTGCGATTACCTCGCCGGCCAGACCGACGGCATGGTCGTGCGCACCTACCGCCGGCTCTTCGACCCGGAGTTCGGCTCGTTCCGCGACCTGGGCTAGGGCCGCTTAAGTAAAGTTGCAGCCGCCATCCCGTGTAGGCCGGGGTTCATCCCCGACTGTCGGGCGCAATGCCCGACCTACAGGAGCGGTTACGAGATTCTTGAAACCGCCCTAGCTTCCGCCCGCGGGTGCGCGGCCGCGCAGCAGCACGCCGGTCTGGTAGCAGATGTAGTAGCCGGCGGTGAGCCCGAAGAGGAAATAGGTCAGCGGACTTTGGAACGGCGCCGGTGGCACCGCACCGTTGAGCTGGATTCCGGTCGAGAGCACCAGCGTCCGGTAGATGATGCGACCGATGAAAAGCGTCGAGATGGCAATGCCCAGCGCCGTGTTGGGCGTGTAGAAATTTCCCGCGGGCGAACACTCGAAGCGGGTGAGCCGCAACCCGTACCACGCGATGCCGGCGCTCAGCACGATTCCCCCCGCCAGTGCCGCCAGCACGGGAAGGTGTTGATAGGCGACTGCGGCGAAGATCAGGGTGATGGCGACGAAGATCCCGGTGCTCACCTTGAGCTTGGTGGGATGCAGCGGCTGCCGGCCGACATTGCGCCGGACCCTGCGGTAGACACGCCAGGCAATGAAGGGAATGAGCAGGGCGGGAATGACCTTGCTGGAAGGTGTCATGGGGTGCGTGGGTTGCGCCGACAAAATACATCGGCCGGCCACGGTCGACCGGATTCCGCCGGCGCAACCCGCCCACGCGGGAGCGGACGGGATCAAGGGACCCCGTCCGCGATCGAAAACCCCCGCGAATTCGCCGGCTAGTGCGAGACGACGGCGGCTTGCGCAGCCGGCAGGCCGGGCGACTTCGCCGTGACGGTGATCGTCCCGGCTTCACCCGCGCGCGTGCGCACGATCGCGAGCACCAGGCCGTTGTAGGCCGCGCGCTCCGTCGCTTGGAACGGTTCGAAGCTCGTGGCGTCGCCGTTGTCGGTGGCGACGATCTCGCCCGGGCCGGTCAGTGCAAACGCCACGCGGTTCTTCGCCCGCGGCACCAGTTCCCCGGCTTGGTCCACGAGCCGGACCGTGATGAACGCCAGGTCCTGTCCGTCCGCGCGCAGGTCGGCCCGATCCGCCGCGAGGTCGAGCTTCGCGACGGGCCCGGCGGTGCGCCGGACGTCTTCCGCCCATTTCGCGCCCTGCCGGTACGCGACCACGCGCAGTTCGCCGGCCTGGTACTTCACGTCGTCCCAGCGGATCCGGTAGGCACCCGCGGCCTTGGCCTTCCGCCCGAGCGACTGGCCGTTGAGGAACAACTCGGCCTCGTCGCCCGAGGTGTACACGTGCACCGGCGTGACCTGACCCTCGCGCCCGGGCCACGTCCAGTGCGGCAGGAGGTGCGCCATCGGCAACTCCGGGCGCCACCGCGACTGGTAGAGATAGTAGCGGTCCTTGGGGAAACCGGCGAGGTCGACGATGCCGAAATACGAGCTGCGCGACGGCACGGCGATGCGACCGAGCTCCGCCAGCTCCTTCGCCATGCGGACCTGCTCGGCGGGATCCGAGAAGTTCAGGAGGTTGGTCTGGTCAGAGTTGTACGGTGTCGGCTCGCCCAGGTAGTCGAAGCCGGTCCAGACGAATTCGCCGGCGTAGCCGGGCGCCCCGTCGGCGGCTTGCCACTCGGTGTCGGGGGAGGTCGCCCAGCGCGGGGCGTAGAGGTCGTAGCTGCTCACTTGGAAATCCACCCGGCTCGCCGGGTCGAGCTTGTCGTCCCGGACCGGGAAGAAGTATTCGCCGCGCGAGCTCACGGTCGACGCGGTCTCCGCGCCGAACAGCGGCACGGCCGGGCTGACGAGCCGGAAGCGGGCGTATTCGGCGACGCGGTAGTTGTAGCCGACGGCATCGAGGGCGTGCTGGAACCCGTTGTACCCGCTCTGCTCGCCGTTGAGGGCCGCGCTGACGGGGCGCGTGCGGTCCTCCTCGCGGACAATGCCGGCGAGGTGCGTGGCGAGTTTCCAGCCTTCCTGGCCGGCGTCGCCCCATTGCTCGATGATCTCGTTGCCGATGCTCCAGAGGACGACGCTCGGGTGGTTGCGGTCGCGGCGGACGAGCGCGCGGAGATCGGCTTCGTGCCAATCGGGGAAGTAGACGTGGTAGTCGTGGCGGTTCTTGCCCTTGGCCCAGCAATCGAAGGCCTCGTCCATCACGACGAAGCCGAGGCGGTCGCACAGGTCGAGCAGCTCGGGGGCGGGGGGATTGTGGCTGGTGCGGATGGCATTGCAGCCCATCGCGCGGAGGATCTCGAGCTGCCGCTCGAGGGCGCGCGTGTTCACCGCGGTGCCGAGGGCGCCGAGATCATGGTGATTGCACACGCCCCGCAGCGGCAGCGGTTCGCCATTGAGCAGGAAGCCGCGTTCGGCGGAGAAGGCGACCGTGCGGACGCCAAACGGCGTCTCGTAGCGGTCAACCACGCGTCCGTCCTGCGACAGCGTCGTGACCGCGACGTACCGCGCCGGGTGCGCCGGCGCCCACAGGCGGGGCTGCGCGAGCGCGACCGTCTGGGTGGCGGAAATCGTGCGGTCGGGGGGCAGCGCGACGTCGAGGGGCTCGGCGCGGGCGAGGGCGGTGGCGCCCGGCTGGCCGTTTGCCTCGAGGGCGAAGACCTCCGTCGCGAGCCGGACCTTCGCGGGCTGGCCGCCCTCGTTCTCGAGGAAGGCCTGGACGCTGACCAGCGCGCGGTCGGCGGCCACCTGCGGCGTGGTGACCGCGGTGCCCCAGTGGGCGACGTGCAGGGCGCCCGTCTTCAAGAGCCAGACGTGCCGGTAGAGGCCGCCGCCCGGGTACCAGCGCGAGGATTCGGGCGGGTTGTCGAGGCGGATCGCTAGGACGTTCTCGCCGCCGAACTTGAGATAGGGCGTGAGGTCCAGCGTATAGGACGTGTAGCCGTAGGGCCAGCCGCCGACGCACTGGCCGTTCAGCCACACGAGGGAGTTGGCCATCGCGCCGTCGATCTCCAGGGTCACGCGGCGGCCGGCCTCCGCCGCCGGCACGGTGAAGTGCTTGCGGTACCAGCCGACGCCCCACCAGTTGAGTTTGCCGGTGTCGCCCGGGTACTCCTGCTTGAACGCGCCCTCGATGCCCCAGTCGTGGGGGAGGTTCAGCCGCCGCCAGCCGCTGTCATCGTAGTCCGGGCGGGAATAGTTGACGTCGTCGCCGATGTTGGCGGCCGGACGCACGGCGAGCGGTGTCGCCACACCCCGGAGTTTCGCGGCGGTGGGCAGCAGCCACGCGCGGGTGGCGGGATAATCGTATTGGCTGGCGATCCAGGGCGGGTCGCTGCGGCTGAAGCGCCAATCGGCATCGAACGGGTGGCGTTCGCGCGCGGGAGTGTCGGCGGCGAGCGCGGCGGTGGAGGCCACGCACGCCAGGAGGATCAGGAATGAGCGCATGGGAGACGGGGTAGGCCTCGAGCATGACACCCCGCCCGGGATTGGCGAGTGCGGCCCCGGCGCGCCGATTCGCTTTTGGTGTGCATGAATTGCCCGGCCCAGGGGCCGGCGGGCAACGCGCCCGGCGCCGCCCGCTCAGGGCTTGGGCGCCGGCAGGAGGTGCCCCCGGGCCACCGCGTCATCGATCATCCGCACGGCGTATTCCCAGAGGGCCTTCGATCCCTCGGCGACGTGCGCGTTGCGGGCGCGGACGCGATCGTGCGTGATGCCGTGTTTCTGCCAGGCGTGGCCGTCGGTGAGGCAGTTCAACAGCATCGGATGAAAGCGGTCGCACGCCGCCGCGAAGCGCGCCTCGGGGGTTTGCCGCGCCTCGAATTCATCCCAGAGGGCGCGGAACTCGGCGGTCTGGTCCGGGGGCAGCAAGCCGAAGATGCGGTCCGCCGCGCGGGCCTCGCGCTCGTGCTGGTCGGCCATGAGCTTCGTGTCGTAGGCGAAGGTGTCGCCGGCATCGATTTCCACGAGGTCGTGGATCAGCACCATCTTCAGCACGCGCAGGACGTCGAGCGGCTGGTGGTTCGAGTGCTCGGCCAGCACGACGACCATGAGGGCGAAATGCCAGGAATGCTCCGCGCTGTTCTCGGCGCGGCGGCTCTGCGTGACGATCGTCTGCCGGAAGATCTCCTTGAGCTTGTCGACCTCGGTGATGAAGGCGATCTGGCGGCGGAGGCGCTCGGCGGGGGAGAGGGGCGGATTTTCCACGCCTCGAACGGAAGACCCGGCGGGCCACCGGCGCAATGCGCGAAAGCGGCGCGCTCAGGGCCGGAGGTACGGCGCGAGGACGCGGGTCCACACGGCGTAGCCCTCCGGGCGCAGGTGCAGCCGGTCCTCGCGGAAGAACTCGGGGCGGGGCGCGCCGTCCGGCCCGAGCAGGGGAGAGGCGACGTCGACGAAACGGCAGCGGGCATCGGTCGCGCAATCGGCGGCGACCAGGGCGTTCGCCGCCAGGACCTGGGCGCGGACGCGCGCGCGCGACGGGCTGAGCTTCACGGCGAGGAAGATCAGCTTGGTCTCCGGCAGCGCGGCGTGGAGGCGGGTGCGGAAAGCCCGGAAATCGGCGGCCACGGTCTCGGGCGACTTGCCCGCCCAGAGGTCGTTGTCGCCCGCGTAGAGCACGACGAGCCGCGGCGCGTACGGCAGCACGAGCCGGTCGAGGAAGTGGACGCTGTCCGCCAGCTCGCTTCCGCCGAACCCGCGGTTGATCACCGGCACGCCGGGAAAAACGGCGGCGAGCGAGGACCAGAGCCGGATGGAGGAACTGCCGACGAAGACGACCCCGTGCCGCGGGGGCGGCTGGGTGGCGTCCAGCGCGGTGAGCTGGCTGATTTCCTTCTCCCAGGCCTCGGGCGCCGCGGGGGCGGGACAGAACAGTGCGAGACATGGAAGCGCGGCGATTGTCAGGGTGCGGCGAAGGAGATTCATCGCGCCGAACATGAGGGGAATCGGCCCGGGCGCAATCGTGTCATACCCGGACGCTCCGGCTCTCGCCGCCCCGCCTGCGGGGTTGCTTTTTTGGTCGGTCGGCGGCTTCCTTTCCTTTCCGATGAAAATCCTAGTCGCCGACAAAATCTCACCCAAGGGAGTTGCCTTTCTGCGCGCGCAGAAGGGCTTTGAAGTCGTTGAGGCGTACGGATCCTCTCCGGCGAGGGTGCTGGAACTGGTGAAGGACGTCCACGCCATTGCGGTGCGGTCCGAGACCAAGATCACGGCGGAGGTCTTCGCCGCCGCGCCGGTCCTGAAGGTCGTCGGCCGGGCGGGCGTCGGCGTCGACAACGTCGACGTGGACGCGGCCACCGAGCGCGGTGTCATCGTGATGAACACGCCGTCGGGCAACACCGTGGCGACGGCCGAGCTGACCTTCACGCACATCCTGTGCGGCGCTCGGCCCGTGCCGCAGGCCGCCGCCTCGATGCGCGAGGGCAAGTGGGACCGGAAGAGCTTCTCCGGCATCGAGCTTTTCAAGAAGACCCTCGGCATCGTCGGTCTCGGCCGGATCGGCACCGAGGTGGCGAAGCGCGCCCAGGCCTTCGGCATGACGGTCGTCGCGTACGACCCGTACCTCGCGCCGAGTCGCGCCAAGGCGATGCAGATCGAGGCGGTGTCGCTCGACGACCTGCTGGCCAGGTCGGACTACATCACCGTGCACATGCCGCTCACCGAGCAGACGCAGTACATGATCGACGAGGCGGCGCTGGCGAAGTGCAAGAAGGGCGTCCGGCTCTTCAATTGCGCGCGCGGTGGCATCATCAAGGAGGCGGCGCTCGTGGCCGCCCTCAAGTCCGGCCACGTCGCGGCCGCCGGCCTGGACGTCTTCGAGGACGAGCCGCTCGCGGCGGACAGCGAGCTGCGCAAGTTCCCGAACGTCACGCTCACGCCCCATCTCGGCGCGTCGACGGCGGAGGCGCAGGACGCGGTCGGCGTCGAGGTCGCGGAGCAGATTGCCGACGTCCTCAACGGCGGCGTCATCCGCAACGCCGTCAACATGCCGTCGCTCGACGCGGCGACGCTGAAGGTCATCGGACCGTACCTCGAACTCGGCACCAAGCTCGGCACGCTCGTGCAACAGCTGGCGACGGACCGGGTGGAGAAGCTGCGCGTGACGTACTGGGGCAAGATCGTGGAGCTCGATGCGAATCCCGTCACGCGCGCCATCCAGCGCGGCTTCCTCCGCCGCATCAGCAGCGAGAGCCTGAATTTCATCAACGCGCCGGTGGTCATGGACCGCCTGGGCATCCAGGTCGAGGTGGTGAAGTCCAACCTCGAGACCGACTACACGGAGCTGATGCAGGTGGAGGCGGTCACGGCGGCGGGCGCGGTGTTCTCCGCCACGGGCACGCTCCTCGGCAAGTCGGCCAGCCCGCGCCTGGTGGCGCTGAATGGCCGCGAGATCGAGGCGTCCCCCGCGGGGGTGCTGCTCGTGTACGAGAACCACGACGAGCCCGGCATCATCGGCATGGTGGGCACGCTGCTCGGGCGCGGGAAGGTCAACATCGCCGCGATGTCGCTCAGCCGCAACAATGCGGGCGGCACCGCGCTGTGCGTGCTGAACCTCGACAGCGCTCCGACCGAGCAGGCGCTTAAGGAATTGACCGGCCATCGAGCCATCAAGCAGGCTCAGGTCGTCAATTTGTGATGTCACCTGCCTGGACCGCCGCTGTCGCCTTCGCCGGATATCTGCTCGGATCGCTGCCCTTTGGCTACGTGGTGGCCCGGGCGCACGGCGTCGACATCTTCAAGGAGGGCAGCGGCAATCCCGGGGCCACGAACGTCAAGCGGGTGCTCGGCGAGAAATTTGGACCGAAGGGCCGGCGCGCCGGCAACGGCGTCTTTGCGCTCGATGTGCTGAAGGGCGCGTTTGCCGCGGGTTGGCCGATGTTCACGCCGCTCAGCACCACCGACGCCAGGCTGCTCGGGCTCGTCGGCGTGATCGCGGCGGTTCTCGGTCATTCGTTTTCGGTCTTCACCCGCTTCAAGGGCGGCAAGGGGGTCGCCACCGCCGCGGGCGGCCTGGTCGTGCTGATGCCGATTTCCTGTCTCGTCGGCGCCGCCGTCTGGCTCCTGACTTTCCTCGTCACCCGGTACGTTTCGCTGGGATCGATCCTTGCCGCCGTGGCGGTGCCGGCGACGAGTTGGATCCGGCTTGCGCTGTCCGCACGCCCGGTGGACCAACTCCCGTTCAGCCTCGTCGCCACGGCGGTGGGCCTCTTCGTCATCATCCGACACCGTGAAAACATCCGGCGCCTGCTCGCGGGGACCGAGAGCAAGTTCTCCCGGAAGTCGGAATCCTAGGCCGCACGCACAAGTCCCTCGCGCGATGGAATATGACGCGTGGTCGGGAATCCCGCCTTGCCAAGTGACTCGTGGGCTCGCCATTTAAGCCGTTTACCAAAATGGCTTTGATCGTCCAGAAATACGGCGGCACGTCGGTCGGCGACATCGACCGGATCAAG
>CAYMSE010000380.1:0-3938 GCA_964392935.1 uncultured Oleiharenicola sp. | reverse complement strand
TGCGCCGCTTCGGTTACCTCGCGACCGAGGTGCCCGACGGGGCCGTGGCCATCGCCGAGTACGTGCGGGCGCGCCAGGCGGGCGAGCCGTACGACCTGGTGATCCTCGACCTGACCGTCCCCGGCGGCATGGGCGGCCGCCAGGCGATGGAGGAGCTGCGCCAGATCGATCCCGACGTGAAGGCCGTCGTCTCGAGCGGCTATTCCAACGATCTGGTACTGGCGAACTACCAGGACCACGGTTTCCGCGGCATGATCTCGAAGCCGTACGACGTCACCGATTTCGCCCACACCGTCGAACGCGTCGTGAAGGGCGACCGCGCCTGAGCGGGCTCAGTCGGCCACGCGCTCCGTCGCGCCGATCTCCTCGCGGCTCTCCGCCCTCACCTGGCCGGGCCGCGGCGGCATGGGCAGGCGGTTGCTGATGTTGTTGCCGTCGTGCCGGTGCAGGCCCGTGAAGGTCGCCGCCGAGACGATGGTCACGAGGCCCAGCGTCAGGAACGCGCGGTGCAGCGCGGGGATCGTCTGCGCCGCATCCGTCTGGTCCACGTTGCCGAGGAACCACGCCGTGACCAGCGAGCCCAGCGCGACGCCGAAGCTCAGCGAGAGCTGCTGCGCCGTGCTGGAAATGCTGCTCGCCTTGCTCGCCTCCCGGTCGTCGACGTCGGCGTAGATCAGGGAGTTCATCGCGGTGAACTGGAGCGAGGCGACGAAGCCCTGCGTGAAGCTCAGCGCGAGGATCGCCGGCAGGGCCGTGCCGCGGTCGATCTGGGTGAACATCGTCATCGTCAACCCGAGCAGCACGGTGTTCGTGAGGAGGATCGTCCGGTGCCCGTAGCGGCGCAGCAGCGGCCGGCTGATGACCTTCATGCCCATCGCGGCGAGCGCCTGCGGCACGGTCAGGAGGCCCGCCTGCCACGCCGGGTAGCCGAGGCCCAGCTGGTAGAGCAGGGGCAGGAGGAACGGCATGCCGCCGAAGCCCAGGCGCGTCACGAAACCGCCGAGGACCGAGAGCCGGAACGTGCGCACCCGGAACAGCGCGAGGTCGAGCAGCGGCGTCGCCCGCCGCCGCGCGTGCCACCCGTAGGCGCCAAGCAGCCCCGCCGCGGTCACCGACAGGGCGACCACCGGGCCCGACGCGTGGTGGTGTTCGCCGAAGACCTCGAGCACGTAGGAGAGCACGGCGATGCCCGTGCAGAAGAGCATGAATCCCCTGCGGTCGAGCGGGGCCACCGCGGGGTCGCGGTAGTCGGGCATGTACCGCCGGGTGAGCCACAGCCCGAACAACGCCAGCGGGATGTTGATGAAAAAGATCATCCGCCAGCTCATCGCGTGCACGATCAGGCCGCCCGTGAACGGGCCGATCAGCGGGCCGATGAGCGCGGGGATGATCACGTAGTTCATCGTGCGCAGCATCTCGGAGCGGGGAAAGGTGCGCACCAGCGCCAGCCGGCCCACCGGCGTCATCATCGCGCCGCCCAGGCCCTGGAGGATGCGCGCGGCGACGAGCAGCGGCACGTTGGGGGCGAGGCCGCACCCGAGCGACCCGAGGAGAAAGAGCCCGATGGCCAGGTTGAAGACGCGGCGCGTCCCGAACCGGTCGGCAAACCATCCGCTCACCGGGATGAACACGGCGAGGCTCAGCGTGTAGCTCGTGAGCACGGCCTTGAGGCTGAGCGGGGCGACCCCGAGGCTCGCCGCCATCGTCGGCACCGCCGTGTTCACGATCGTGGCGTCGAGGTTCTCCATGAACAGCGCCACCGCCACCAGCCACGGCAGGAAGCGCCGCGCCTCCGCGAGCCCGTCGGGCGGGCGGAGGTCGGGCGCGACGGCGGATTCCGGCATCACTCGAACGTAGCCACTCTGGCCCCAACGCAAGCCTCGGCTCCACCGCGTCCCTTGCGCCCGGCGTCGGCCCGGCTACCGTGCGGGCATGGACTTCCGGATCGAACGCGACACGCTCGGCGAAGTGCGGGTGCCGGCCGACAAGTACTGGGGCGCGCAGACCGAGCGCTCGCGGCAGAATTTCCGCATTGGCGCGCCGGGGAGCATGCCCATGGAGATCATCCGCGCCTTCGCCGTGCTCAAGCGCGCCGCCGCGGAATGCAACCACGAGTTCGGGGTGCTTGCGGCGGAGAAGCGGGACCTGATCGGGCGCGTCTGCGCGGAGATCCTCGACGGCCGGCTCGACGACCAATTCCCCCTGGTCATCTGGCAGACCGGCTCGGGGACGCAGACCAACATGAACGTCAACGAGGTCATCGCCCACCGCGCGCACGTGCTGGCCGGCGGCCGCCTGGGCGAGGGGACGCCCGTGCTGCATCCCCACGACGACGTGAACCGCTCGCAGTCCTCCAACGACACCTTTCCCGCGGCGATGCACATCGCGACCGCCACCGTCGTCGCGCAGGTGACGCTGCCGGGCCTGCAGCGGCTGCGCGACAGCCTCGCGGACCGGAGCCGGGCCTTCGCCACCATCGTCAAGACCGGCCGCACGCACTGCATGGACGCCACGCCGCTCACGCTCGGGCAGGAATTCAGCGGCTACGTGCAGCAGCTCGACAACGGCCAGCGCGCCATCCGCCAGGCGCTCGCCATGGTGCACGAGCTCGCCCTCGGCGGCACCGCGGTCGGCACGGGGCTCCACGCGCCGCGCGGCTACGACGTGCGCGTGGCCGCGAGGATCGCCGCGCTCACGGGCCTGCCGTTCGTCACCGCGCCGAACAAGTTCGAGGCGCTGGCGGCGCACGACGCCATGGTCGAGATGTCCGGCGCCCTCAAGCGCGCGGCGGTGTCGCTGCTGAAGATCGGCAACGACCTCCGGATGCTGGGTTCCGGTCCGCGCGCCGGGCTGGGCGAACTCATCCTCCCCGACAACGAACCCGGTTCCTCAATCATGCCGGGCAAGGTCAACCCGACCCAACCCGAGGCCCTCACCATGGTCTGCGCGCAGGTCATCGGCAACGACACCGCCGTGACGTTCGGCGGCGCGAGCGGCCACTTCGAGCTGAACGTGTTCAAGCCCCTGATCGCCGCGAACGTCCTGCAGAGCGCCCGGCTCCTTGGCGACGCCTGCGTGTCGTTCGCCGAAAAATGCGCCGACGGCCTGAGGGCCAACGAACCCGTGATCCGGCGCCACCTCGAGAACTCCCTCATGCTCGTGACCGCCCTCAACCCGCACCTCGGCTACGCCCGGTCCGCGGAGATCGCCCAGAAGGCGCACCGCGACGGGTCGACGCTCAAGGCCGCCGCCGTGGCGCTCGGCTACGTGACGGCCGAGCAGTTCGATGCGTGGGTGCGGCCCGGGGACATGACCGGCCCGAAGTAGCCCGGGCCGGAAAGGCAGATCGCGTGGGCCCGACGCGTTGTCTCGCGGTCGCGCGCCAAGCCGGCGTCTGGGGGACCAACCGCTCCACCTGGCGTCTGATTCCGGCGCGGGCTGGCCATCCGGCGCATTGTGGCTATATCGCCCGGATGCAACTTGGGGTGGACAGTTTCGTGGCGACGGCCAAGCCCGGCCCGACGGGCGACGTCACCCGCGTGCAGGAATTGCTCGAGGAGATCGAACTCGCCGACCAGGTCGGCCTCGACGTCTTCGGCGTCGGCGAACACCACCGGCCCGATTTCGTCTCCTCGGCGCCGGCCGTGCTGCTGGCCGCCGCGGCGGCGCGCACGAAGCGCATCCGGCTCGTCAGCGCGGTCACCGTGCTGAGCTCCGACGACCCGGTGCGCGTGTGCCAGCAATTCGCCACGGTCGACCTCGTGTCGCAGGGCCGCGCCGAGATTGTCGTCGGCCGCGGCTCGTTCATCGAATCGTACCCGCTCTTCGGCTTCGACCTCGAGAACTACGACGAGCTCTTCTCCGAGAAACTCGACCTCCTGCTGCAGGTGCGCGCGAGCACCGCAGTCACCTGGTCCGGCCGGTACCGTCCGGCCCTG
>CAYMSE010000379.1:0-4856 GCA_964392935.1 uncultured Oleiharenicola sp. | reverse complement strand
CTGCGCCGCGACGACCCCGACGACGGCCGCGCCTACCACCTTAACCTCACCCCGCGCGCCACCCGGGTCGTCGAGAAGCTCGACGCCACTGCCAGCCGCCTGCGCGCGGACTACCTCCGCGGCCTCGCGCCCGCCCGCCGTTCGGCGCTGGTCGCCGACCTCGCCCGCATCAAGGCCAACCTGCTCGAACTCGGGCAGGGCGGCGCCCGCCGAATTCAATGAAGAAGCCCTGCCTCCGCCTGATCGTAACCGTCCTCGCCGCCGCGGCCGCCGCGGCCGCCGGCTGCAGCCGCAGCAAGGCCTCCGCCCGGGCCGGCGGACCGCCGCCCGTGCCCGTCCAGGTGGCGGTGGCGACGCAGCAGGACGTACCGCGCCGCGTCGAGTCCATCGGCAATGTGCAGGCGCTCCGGAGCGTGAGCGTCAAGTCCCAGGTCGACGGCGTCATCGCGCAGGTCCACTTCCAGGAGGGGCAGGATGTCCAGGCCGGCGACCCGCTCGTCACGCTGGACCGGCGGCCGTTCGAGAATGCCCTGGCCGTGGCGCGCGCCGCGCTGGCCAATTCCCAGGCGCAGGCCGCGCTCGCACAGGCCGACGCCGAGCGGTACGCGCACCTCGACCAGCAGTCGGCCATCTCGAAGGAGGCGTACGCCCAGTACCTCACCAAGGCCGAGATGACCCGCGCCGACGTGCAGGCGAAGGAGGCCGCGCTCGCCAACGCCGAGCTGCAGCTGAGCTACACGGCAATCAAGGCGCCGATCCCGGGCCGCACGGGCCAGCGCCTGCTGCACGAGGGCGCGGTCGTGAAGGCCAACGACAACAACTTCCCGCTCGTCACCATCAACCAGCTGGCGCCCGTCGCCGTCACCTATGCCGTCCCCGAGGGCGCGCTCGACGAGATCCGCCGCGCCGCCGCCGCCGGCACGGTGTCCGTCACCGCCACCGACCGCACGACCGGCATCCAGCGCGAGAACGGGCACCTCGAGTTCATCGACAACACGGTGGACCCGACGACCGGCATGATCGTGCTCAAGGCGATCTTCCCCAACGCCGACCAGGCGCTCTGGCCCGGCCGGTTCGTGTACGTGGTCACCCAGACCGGCATCGACCCGGGCGCGATCGTCGTGCCGTCGACCGCGGTGCAGAACAGCCAGTCCGGCTCGACCGTGTACGTGCTCAAGGCCGACGCCACCGTCGAGCTCCGCCGCGTGCAGGTGGCGCGCACCGACCGCGACAACACGCTGCTCGCCGACGGCGTGCGGGCGGGCGAGACCGTCATCACCGACGGCCAGCTGCGCCTCCTGCCCGGGATGAAGGCCGAGCCCCGCGCGCTCAGCGGCGCCCCCGCCGGCGAACCCCGCAAGAGCTGAGGCCCCGCCCATGAACCTGCCCGACCTCTGCATCCGCCGGCCGGTGATGACCACGCTGCTGACCGCGGCGCTCTGCCTCTTCGGCGTCATGGCCTACCGGCTCCTGCCGGTGAGCGACCTGCCGACCGTCGACTTTCCCACCATCGTGGTCAACGCGTCGCTGCCGGGCGCCACGCCCGAGACCATGGCCAGCGCCGTCGCCAAGGTGCTCGAGGCCCAGTTCTCCACCATCGCCGGCATCGACTCGATGACGTCCACCAGCGGCACCGGCAGCACGCAGATCACGCTGCAGTTCGCGCTCGAGCGCGACATCGACGCCGCCGCGCAGGACGTGCAGGCCGCGATCTCCGCCGTCCAGCGGCGGCTGCCGCAGGACATGCCCGCGCCGCCGTCGTACCGGAAGACCAACCCGGCCGACCAGCCGATCCTCTTCATCGCGCTCTATTCGCCGACCCTCCCGCTCTCGGTGGTCAACGAGTACGCCGACACCATGATGGGCCAGCGCATCTCGACCGTCGACGGCGTCTCCCAGGTGTCGATCTTCGGCGCGCAGAAGTACGCGCTGCGCGTGCGGCTCGATCCGCGCCTCCTCGCCAGCCGCGGCATCACGCTCGACGAGGTGCGCACGGCGCTCAACGCCCACAACGTCAACCAGCCGACCGGCCTCCTCGACGGGTACCGCCAGGCGGTGCAGATCCAGGCCAGCGGCCAGCTGGCCAACGCCGCCGAGTTCACCGGCATCGTCGTCGCCTACCGCAACGGCGCGCCCGTGCGCCTCGGCGAGCTCGCGGAGGTCATCGACAGCGTGCAGGACGCGCGCGTCGCGAACTGGTACGCGGAGCGCGGCGCGGACGGGAAGCTCGACCCCGCGCGCGCCATCGTGCTCGCGGTCCAGAAGCAGCCGGGCGTCAACACCGTGCAGGTGGCGGCGCGCGTGCGCCAGCTCCTGCCGGTCTTCGCCCAGCAGCTCCCCGAGTCGGTCAAGCTGAGCGTGCTGCGCGACAACTCCGAGGCCGTGCGCTCCTCGGTGCACGACGTGCAGTTCACCCTGACGCTGTCGGTCGCGCTCGTCGTGCTGGTGATCTTCATCTTCCTGCGGTCGCTGTGGGCGACCATCATCCCGAGCATCGCGATCCCGATGGCGCTGCTGGGCACGTTCATCGTGATGTATTTTTGCGGCTACTCGCTCGACAACCTCTCGCTGCTGGCGCTCACGCTGTCGGTCGGGTTCGTGGTCGACGACGCCATCGTCATGCTCGAGAACATCGTCCGCCACATCGAGCGCGGCCTGAGCGTGCGCGAGGCGGCGTTCCTCGGCTCGCGCGAGATCGGGTTCACCATCCTCTCGATGACGCTCTCGCTGGTGGCGGTGTTCATCCCGCTGATGTTCATGGGCGGCATCCTCGGCCGGCTGCTGCACGAGTTCGCCGTGACGATCACGGCGTCGATCCTCGTCTCGGGCGTGGTGTCGCTGACGCTCACACCGATGCTCTGCAGCCGCTTCCTGAAGCCCAACGTCGGCGCGGCGCACGCACACGACATGCCGCACGGGAAGCTGTACCAGCTGAGCGAGCGGATGTTCGACCGGCTGCACGACTTCTACGCGCGCACGCTGCACGCCAGCCTGCGGCACCGGGGCGTCGTGCTCGTGGTCGCCGCGGTGATGGCGATCCTCACGGGCGTGCTGGTGAAGGCGCTCCCGCAGGGCTTCATCCCGACCGACGACACCGGCATGGTGCTCGTGTTCACCGAGGCGGCGCAGGACATCTCGTTCGAGGAGATGGTGCGGCACCAGCAGGCCGCCGCGGCCATCGTCGCGCAGCAGCCCTACGTGGCCGCGTTCATGTCGGCGCTCGGCGGCGGCGGCGCGTTGAACAGCACGCTCAACCAGGGCCGCATCTTCATGACCCTCCGGCCGCGCCGCGAGCGGCCGCGCATCGACGTGATCATGGCCGACCTCCGGCAGAAGCTGGCGGCGATCCCGGGCCTGCGGGCCTACCCGCAGATCCCGCCCGCGATCCGCATCGGCGGCCAGCTGACCAAGGCCCTCTACCAGTTCACCCTCACCGGCAGCGACCTCGACGAGCTCTACACCGCGGCCGCCAAGCTGGAGGAGAAGTTCCGCGGCATCCCCGTGCTGGCGGACGTGAACAGCGACCTGCAGATCACGAGCCCGCAGCTGAAGGTCGAGATCCAGCGCGATCGCGCCGCGACGCTCGGCATCACGCCGCAGCAGATCGAGGAGGCGCTCTACAGCGCGTTCGGCACGCGGCAGGTCTCGACGATCTACACGCCGACCAACCAGTATTACGTCATCATGGAGGTGGCGCCGGAGTTCCAGCGCGACGCCTCGGCGCTGTCGCTGATCTACCTGCGGAGCAAGGGCGGCAAGCTCGTGTCGCTCGACGCGGTGGCGGCGGTGCGCCGCACCGTCGGCCCGCTCACGGTGACCCACCTCGGACAGCTGCCGGCGGTGACGCTGTCGTTCAACCTGAAGCCCGGCGTCTCGCTGGGCGACGCCACCGGCGCGATCGAGCGCGCGGTGCGGGGCACGCTGCCGTCGACGATCAGCTACAACTTCGTCGGCTCGGCCCAGGCGTTCAACTCGTCGCTGCAGGGCATGCTGCTGCTGATCATCACCGCCGTGGTCGTGATCTACATCGTGCTCGGCATCCTCTACGAGGACTTCATCCACCCGCTCACGATCCTGTCCGGCCTGCCCGCCGCGAGCTTCGGCGCGCTCTTCACGCTCTGGGCCTTCCGCGAGGAGCTCAACATCATGGGCTACGTCGGCGTGATCCTGCTGGTGGGCATCGTGAAGAAGAACGCGATCATGATGATCGACTTCGCGATCGCGAAGGAACGCGAGCAGGGCGCGGCCTTCGACCCGCAGCAGGCGATCGTCGAGGCCTGCCTCGTGCGCTTCCGCCCGATCATGATGACGACTTTCGCGGCGCTGGCGGGCGCCCTGCCGATCGCGCTGGGCCTCGGCGCCGGCGCCGACTCGCGGCGGCCGCTCGGCCTCGCCGTGGTCGGCGGCCTGATCGTGTCGCAGATGCTGACGCTCTACATCACGCCGGTGATCTACATCTACCTGGACCGCTTCATGCACTGGATCTCGCACAAGCGCCGCACGCCGACGCTCATGGGCGACGCCGTGCCGCAGGCGAAGTAGCTCAGGGCTTGGCCGGCGGGGGCGCGTCCGTCTTCGGTGGCGGCGGCGGCGGCAGCGCGACGGTGGCGCGCACCTCGGCGATCTCCTTGAGCGCGGCCTCCATCGCGGCCCGGTCCTCGGGCGTGTCCTTCACCACGGGTTGGCCGCTGGAGAAATCGATCGTCTTGCCCTCGGTCTCCGCGGTGCCGAGCGCGACCTCGGGCCCCGGCGGGCGGGCGACGGGGGCGGGGGGCACGCCCGGGCCGGGCTGGGCAGGCCCGGGTGCCGGGGATGCGGCCGCGGCGGGCGGGCGGGCGCGGTTGCGGGCGCGGCGA
>CAYMSE010000378.1:0-5603 GCA_964392935.1 uncultured Oleiharenicola sp. | reverse complement strand
AAGCCCGCGGCGGTTCCGCCGGCCGCTCCCGCCGGGACCGCACCGCCACCGGCGGATCTCACGTCGGACGGCGCGGCGATCGTGCCGTCAACGATGCCGTCTCCGCCGCCGATCCCGGGTCCGGGTTAGGGCGTGTCTTCTAGCTGAGATTCCTGTGGGCCGAGTGCCCCCACTCGGCGGGGCGCAGGCCTCGCGACCCATCTCCCGCGGAGTGAGGGCACTCCGCCCACAGATTATGATCGTTTGTCATCAAGCGACCTTGCGGGGTTTAAAGACGCACCCTGGTCCGGCCGCCCGCGCCCGGCACGCAAGTGATAGAGTGGGTCCCGGGTTGTCTCGCGCCCGGCCCGTTGCAGCTTTTGGGCCCCGTTCCCCACGCATCCGGCGCGGCCCGTCACCCGTATTCATCTTTTGTCACCCATGAAGCCAGTCCGTTTTCCCCCGGGATTTGTCTGGGGCGTCGCCGCCGCCGCGCCCCAGATTGAGGGCGCCGCCTTTGCGTACGGCAAGGGGCCGTCGGTCTGGGACACCTTCGCGCGCCGCCCGGGCGCGGTGCTCAACGGGGACACGCTCGACGAGGCCTGCGACCACTACCACCGCTTCGAGGAGGACTTCGCGCTGATGCGGCGCCTCGGCATCCGGCACTACCGGCTGTCGCTCGCGTGGCCGCGGATCTTCCCGCACGGCGACGGCCCGCTGAACCAGCAGGGCCTGGATTTCTACCACCGGATTTTCGACGCGATGGCGCGCAACCGCATCACGCCCTGGGTGACGATGTTCCACTGGGACCTGCCGCAGGCGCTCGAGGACCGCGGCGGCTGGCGCGTGCGCGGCACGGTCGACGCGTTTGCGCGCTACGCGGACACGATCGTCCGCGCCTACGGCGACCGGGTGAAGAACTGGATCACGTTGAACGAGATTTTCTGCTTCACGCGCCTCGGCTACGGCACGGGCCAGAAAGCGCCGGGCGCCCGCGAGAGCGAGCAGGTGGTCAACCAGACCTACCATCACGCGCTGCTGGCCCACGGCGCGGGCGTGCGCGCGGTGCGCGAGCACGGCGGCAAGGGCGCGCGCGTCGGGCTGACCGACAACATCATCGTCACGCTGCCGGTGGACCTCGCTCCGGCCAACGTCGCGGCGGCGAAGCGCGCCTTCGTCGCGGAGAATGTCCGGGTGCTGGATCCCGTCTTCACCGGCCGCTACGGCCCGGTGTACCGCCGCGTGACCGGGAAGGCCGGCGCCAAGACCATGAAGGGCGACCTCGCGCTGATTTCCCAGCCGATGGATTTCCTCGGGCTGAACATCTACACCGGATTCTTCGTGCGGGCGGGCGCCCACGGCGGCCGGCCGGAGAAACTGCACTTCCCGGCGAGCTTCCCGGCGAGCGACTGCCAGTGGCTTTATCTCCTGCCGCAGGTCCTCCACTGGGGCCCGAAGCTCGTCACGGAGCTCTACGGTCCGCTGCCACTCTACATCACCGAGAACGGCGCCGGCTACAACGAGACGCCACCCGTGCGCGGCGAGGTGCACGACCTGCACCGCCTCGAGTACGTCCGCAACTGCCTCACCCACCTGCGGGCCGGCATGCGCGCCGGCGCGCCGGTGAAAGGTTACTTCCTCTGGTCCTTCATGGACAATTACGAGTGGGAGGACGGCTACCAGCGCCGGTTCGGCATCGTGTACAACGACTTTGCCACGCAACGCCGCACGCCGAAGCTGTCGGCGCGGTGGTACAGCAAGGTGATCCGTCGCGGCGTCGTGAACTGAGCCGAGCCAGGAGAGTCCGGGATCGGCGACCAAGGCTGGTACCGCGCGAGCAACTTCACACCGTCGTGTGCTCCGGGATGAATTTCCCGCCGCGGTTCCGCGTCCTTCGCGAGCTCCGCGCTGAGCAGTTCCGAACCAACGCGCTGGGGTCAGCGCGTTCCACCGGCTACGGGGCGATCCATGTCCAACCCAACTTCGTGCGCTTGGTGTGCTTCGTGGTGAATTTTCGCCATGGCTCCGTGTTCTCCGCGAGCTCCGCGTTGAGGAGTTCCGAGCCAACGCGCTGGGGTCAGCGCGTTCCACCGGTCGAGACTATTGCTCGACCTCCGTGGGAAACAAAGCCCGGGGTCGGCGCCTCCGGCGACAGCTACAGGGCGAGCGTTTGCTGCCAGGCGGCGGCGCGGGCGGGATCGTAGAGCCGGAGCTGGGCGAGGGTGTCGGCGATCGCGGCGTCGCGGAGGGGACCGCCGGACATTTCCGCCAGCAGGCGCGCGGCCTCGGCGGGATCGTGGCGCACACGCACGCGGGCCACCCGGGCGAGGAGCCGGTCGCGTTCCGTGCCGGGCGGCAGGGCGGCGATCCAGGCGGTCGCTTCACCGGGATTTTCCTCGGTCCAAATCTGGGCGAGATGCTCGGCGCGACCGTCGTCGACGCCGCGCGCCAGGGCGCCCGCGAGTTGCAGCGCGCCGGCGAAGTCATCGCGCCCGACCTCGGCGATCATCGCATCGGCGGCGGACGCGCGGTCGGCATTCGCGAGCGCGGCGAGCCAGGCGACGGCGGCCGGAAGGTCGGCCCTTGCCCACGCGCGGGCGATCTGGCGCAGGAGCTCGGCGCGGTCGGCGTCGTCGCCCGCGGCGGCGAGCAGCGCCGCGACCTGCGCCCCATCGCGTGCCAGCAGGGCCGGCAGGACTTCGCGCACGGCGCGTTCGCGGGCGGCGGCGGAGCCGGTGGCCCACAGCGCGCGGAATTCCGCGGCCACGTCAGAGGTGGAGGTCGCGCGGAAAACCGGTGCGACGACCGGCGCGGCACGTCGCGCCGACCCAGGAGCCGCGGCGACCGTCCGGAGCGCGGCCGGCGGGGTCGCGACGGCGACGATCGGTTTCGAGCGGTGCGCCAGCCACACGGCGACCGCGCCGCAGACCAGAGCGAAGGCGACGGCAAATGGAACTTTCCGGCGCATCGGACAGATGGCGTTCAGCGACGGTTCTGCCAGCGGCGCACGATTCCGGCGCTGGCGAGGGCGAGAAGGAACCAGGTGCTGGGCGCGCCGCCACCGCCACCACTACCACCACCGCCGGCCGAGCCGCCGCCGCCACTGCCGCCCCCACCGCTCGAGGCGGCGTTGGTGGTGGCCGAGGCCGTGCCGCTGTAGGCGCTGTCGCCGCCGGCATTGGTGGCGCGCACGCGGAAGTAGTAAGTGGTCGAGGCGCTGAGACCCGTGGCGGTGTACGTGGTGGCGTTGGCGGGAAGCGAGGCGGTGATTTCGCTCCACGGTCCGGCGCTCGAGGTGGCCTGCTCGACCTTGAAGCCGGTTTCGTTGTTCGCGTTGTCGGTCCAGGTGAGGCCAATCTGGGAGCTCGACGACGCGCTGGCGGCGAGGCCGCCCGGCGCGGCGGGGAGGGCGTCGGTAACGTAGGCCTTGAGCCAGACCATCGCGGCGCGCTCGGTGCCGTTGCTGTTGAGGATGCCGGTGTTCGCGCGCCAGGTCTGGCCCTCGATGTAGCCCCAGAGCGTGACGCCCTTGACGGCGGCGTGGGTCCAGACCGTCGGGAAGAGTTCCTGGTACTTGGCCGCCTGCACGGACTCGCTGCCGCCGCCGGTGATGTCGAACTCGGTGACGTAGAGGTCGAGGCCGGTGGCGGCGTAATCGTCGAGGCACTGCTTCATCTGCGCGGCGGTCAGGGTGTCGAGGTTGAAGTAGTGCGCCTGGATGCCGATGCCGTCGATGAGGTTGCGCGCCTTGAGGAGGTTCACGATCGCGATCATCTGGTTGCGGGCGTTGGCGTCGTTCTCGGTGCCGTACTCATTGAGCAGGAGCTTGGCGTTGGGAAACTTCGCGCGCGCGAGTTCGAACGACGTGATGACCCAGTCCCAGCCGGTCGTGCCGTTGCCGCCGAGGCCGGCCTTCAGGGAGTCGGGCAGGGGCGTCTTGATGGGCTCGTTCACCACGTCGACGGCCCAGACGTCCGGGTAGCGCGCGGCGAGCTGGCTGATCCACTCCTCGACCTCGGCGCGCGCCTCGGTCGGAGAGAGGCCGGTGATCCAGGCCGGGTACTGCGCGCCCCAGACGAGCGTGTGTTCCTTGAACTTGTAGCCCTTGGCTTTCGCCTGGTTGTAGGCGAGGTCGAGCTGGGTCCAGTTCATCACATTGCGGGTGGCCTCGACCGTGCCCCATTTGCCGCCGTTCTCCGGCGTGATCTGGTTCCAGTAGGTGTCGAAGTTCGCGGGCACGGACCCGGCGGTGATGTTGCCGAGGAACTTCGGCTTGCCCGTGGCGAGCTGCGCGAGGGCGGCGACGGGGAGGGCGAGGGAAAACACGAGCGCGGCGCGACCGGCGTGACGGAGGAGGGGGAAGCGTGACATGGCGTTGGGAGGAGGCAGCATTCCGGCCGAGTCGCGGCCCCGACAACGCAGGCATCGCTCTCACAACAGACCGGGCCAATGGGCCCTGGCGGGCGCGGCGCGGCGGCGGGAACCGGAATAGTCCTTGGTGCGGCGCCGAATCTGTGCAGTATGACAGCTCCACGCGGTCGAAAGCAGGCCAATCATGGTGCCCCTTTTTGCCGGGTCAGGTGCGGTCTTGCCGCCCTGCCATGCGCACACCGAACCCGAACCGTCCCGCCCGCCCCGCCCCGTCGACCGAAACCGAGCGTCTTGCCGCGCTGCGGGCCCTGGCGGTGCTCGACACGCCGCCGGAGCCGGCGTTGGACGATCTCGCCGCGCTGGCCGCGGCCATCTGCGACGCGCCGATCGCGCTGATCACGCTGATCGACGAGACGCGCCAGTGGTTCAAGGCGCGGGTGGGCCTCGACCAAGCGTCGACCCCGCGCGAGCATGCGTTCTGCGCGCATGCGCTCTCCGGTCCGGAACTGCTGGTCGTGCCGGACGCGGCGCGCGACGCCCGGTTCGCGGCCAATCCGCTGGTGGCGGGCGACCCGCACATCCGGTTCTATGCGGGGGCGCCCCTGGTCACGCCGGAGGGTTTGGTGCTGGGCACGCTTTGCGTCCTCGACCGGAAGCCCCGCGAACTCGCGGCCGCGCAGGCGCGGGCGTTGCGGGTGCTGAGCCGGCAGGTCATGGTGGAGCTGCTGCTCCGGAAGCAGGTGGCGGAGCGCGAGCGGGCCGAGCAGGAGCTGCGGCGGCGCGAACACGAGCATCGCGAGCTCGTGGCGCGGCTGGTCGAGGCCCAGGCGGTGGCGAAGGTGGGCAGCTGGGAGACGGACCTCGCCACGCTGGCGGTGCGGTGGACGGCGGAGACGCACCGGATCTTCGGCACGGACCCGGTTTCGTTCCAGCCCACGCACGAGGCGTTCCTGGCACGGGTGCACCCCGACGAGCGGGCCGCGGTCGACACGGCGTTTCGTACGTCGCTCGACCGGCGCGACACGCAGTCGATCGAGCACCGGATCGTGCTGCCGGACGGCCGCGTGAAGTACGTGGAGGAGCGGTGGCAGGTGTACGGCGACGAGTCCGGCCGCGCGGTGCGGGCGGTCGGCACCTGCCGGGACATCAGCGAGCCCCGGCTCGCGCGGGAGGAGCGCGACCGCCTGTTCAACCTTTCGCTGGACCTCCTGTGCGTCGCGAACTTCGAAGGGCGGCTCCTCCAGGTCAGCCCG
>CAYMSE010000377.1:0-7783 GCA_964392935.1 uncultured Oleiharenicola sp. | reverse complement strand
ACGGCATCACCCCGGCCGCGACGATCGCCAACATGGAGGCGCTCGTCGACACCGTCACTTCCTGGAGGGCTTGAACATGCCGGCTGCCACCCCCAAGCGCGTCGCCATCGTCGGCGGCGGACTCACCGGCCTCAGCGCCGCCTGGCGCCTGCACCGCGACGGCCACTCCGTCCAGGTCTTCGAGAAATCCACGCGCGTCGGCGGCGTCGTGACCACCGTCGAGCGCGACGGCTGGCTTGCCGAGGCCGGTCCGAATTCCATCCAGGAGTCGCCCGAGATCGCCCAGTTCATCCAGGACCTCGGCATCGCGGGCGAACGCGTCGAGGCCGGCCCGCTGGCCCAGAACCGCTACACCGTCCGCTCCGGCCGCCTGATGGCGGTGCCGGCGTCGCCCGGCGCCTTCTTCTCCACCTCGCTGTTCTCCTTCGGCGCCAAGGTCCGCCTGTTTGCGGAGCTGCTGCATCGCCCGCGCGTGCGCACCACCGACACGAGCCTCGGCAGCTTCATCGCCGCGCACTTCGGCCAGGAACTCGTCGACTACGGCCTGAACCCCGTCGTCGCGGGCATCTACGCGGGCGACCCCGACAAACTCTCCGCCCGCTACGCCTTCCCCACGCTGTGGCAGATCGAGCGCAGCCACGGCTCCATCCTCCGGGGCTTCGGCGCCAAGGCGAAGGAGAAGAAGGCGCGCGGCGAGAAGCGCGGCCCCGCGCCGATCGTTTCCTTCGCACACGGCCTGCAGACGCTGCCCAACGCCATGGCCGCCAGCCTGCCGCCCGGCTCCGTCCACACCCACGCCACCGTCACCGGCCTGATCCCCGGCAAGCCGTGGAAGCTCATCTGGAGCGCCGGCGACGCGGTGCAGACCGGCGAGTTCGACCGCGTGCTGCTGGCCGTCCCGCCGCAATCGCTCGCCCAGCTCGTCTTCGGCACCCTCGGCGAGCGCACGCTGGCCACCCTCGACCACCTCCCGCAGCCACCGGTCAGCTCGCTGTTCCTCGGCTTCCGCCGCGACCAGGTCGCCCACCCGCTCGACGGCTTCGGCGCCCTCGTGCCGGCCCTCGAGCGCCGCCAGATCCTCGGCGCGCTCTTTTCGTCCAGCCTCTTCCCGCATCGCGCACCCGACGGCCACGTCGCGCTCACGGTCTTCGCCGGCGGCATGCGCCAGCCCGATGCGGGCCGCCTGCCGACCGCCGAGCTCCTGAAACGCGTCCTGCCCGACCTGCGCGAGCTGCTCGGCGTCCGCGGCGACCCGGTCTTCGTGCAACACACGTTCTGGCCGCGCGCCATTCCGCAGTACAACCTCGGACACGAGCGCTTCGTGGAGCCGATCGCCGAGTGCGAGACCCGCCATGCCGGCCTGTTCATCGGCGGCACTTCGCGCGACGGCATTTCCATGGGGGATTGCATCAAGAGCGGGCTCAAGCTCGCGGCGCGCGCCGTCGAAAAGTAGGCCACACCGCCTGCCGCCCCCCGCACGACGGCCGAATTTCGCGGGGCCGCGCCGGATTTCCCCACCGCCGGGAAATCCACCACTTGATACTTGCTCCCGCAGTTGCGCGGAGTAGCGTCCGGCGCCTCATTTCCATGGCGCAAGACCTCAAGAACACACTGCTGCTGCCCAAGACGGATTTCCCGATGCGGGCGGACTTGGTGAAACGCGAGCCGGCGCGGGTGGCGCACTGGGAGAAGCTCGACCTCTACGGCCGGATCCAGGCGAATCGCGCCGGCCGCCCGGCCTTCGTGCTGCATGACGGCCCGCCGTTCACCAACGGCGACGTCCACATCGGCACCGCGCTGAACAAGTCGCTCAAGGATTTCGTCAACCGCTACAAGGCAATGCGCGGCTACGGCACGCCCTACGTCCCCGGCTGGGACTGCCACGGCCTGCCGATCGAGCAGAAGGTCAGCCGCGAGGTGAAGGAACAGAACCTGACGCTCACGCCGGCGCAGTTCCGCGCCAAGTGCGACGCATTTTCGGAGACGTGGATCGCGACCCAGACCAAGCAGTTCAAGCGCATCGGCGTGCTCGCGGACTGGCAGAACCAGTACAAGACCAAGGCGCCCGCGTTCGAGGCCGACATCCTCCGCACCTTCGCCGCCTTCGTCGAACAGGGTCTCGTCTACCGCAGCAAGAAGCCGGTGTACTGGTCCATTCCGTTCGAGACCGCGCTGGCCGAGGCCGAGATCGAGTACAAGGACCACGTCTCGCCGTCCATCTGGGTGAAGTTCGCCGTGCCGGCCGACGAGGCGAAGAAGTTCGGGCTCCCCGCGGACAAGCCGCTCTTCGTCATCATCTGGACGACCACGCCCTGGACGATCCCCGCCAACCTCGCGATCGCGCTGCACCCGGAGATCGAGTACGTCGTCGCGGACCTCGGCGCCGAGCGGATCGTCGTGGCTCAGGCGCTGCTCGGCTCCGTCGCCGCTGCAGCCAAGGTCCCGGATCAGCCCGCCGTCATCCAGACCTTCCCGGGCGCCAAGCTCGAGAAGCTGCAGGCGCGCCACCCCTTCATCGACCGCGCCTCCCCCGTCGTGCTCGCGGACTACGTGACCACCGACAGCGGCACCGGCGCGGTCCACACCGCTCCCGGCCACGGCGCCGAGGACTACCAGACCGGCCTGAAGTACGGACTCGAGATCTACTGCCCGGTCGGCGACGACGGAAAGTATCTCGACGACGGCCGCATCCCGGCCGACATGGTCGGTCTCACGACGCTCGAGACCGTCGAGGATCTCGCCGCCAAGAAGACATCCCCGGCCAACATCGCCGTCCTCAAGAAGCTCGACGCCGCCGGCGCGCTCCTGGCCAAGCAGCGGTACGAGCACCAGTACCCGCATTGCTGGCGCTCCAAGACGCCGATCGTTTTCCGCGCCGTCGACCAGTGGTTTGTCTCCCTCGATAAGGCCGGCCACCGCCAAGTGGCCCTGTCCGAGATCACAAAGATCGCCGCGCATCAGGGCTGGGTGCCCGCCTGGGGCGAGGCGCGCATCCGCGGCGCCGTCGAGTCGCGCCCCGACTGGTGCATCAGTCGCCAGCGCTCCTGGGGCGTGCCAATTGTCGCCTTCTACGGACCGGACAAGAAAGCCCACATCGACGCCGGCGTCATTCGCGCGGTGGCGGACAAGATCGCCACGACGGGCTCGAATCTCTGGTACGACGCGAGCCCGGCGCAGATCCTCGACGGCATCGCGCTTCCCGCCGGCTGGCCCGCCGCCGCCTCGCTGACCTGCGGTCGTGACACCCTCGATGTCTGGATCGATTCCGGCTCCACCCAGGCCGCCGTGCTGCGGCGCGGCCAGGGCGGCACGCACTGGCCGGCCGACCTCTACCTCGAGGGCAGCGACCAGCACCGCGGCTGGTTCCAGTCGTCGCTCTGGAACAGCGTCATCGCCTTCGGCGGCGCCCCGTACAAGTCGGTCCTCACCCACGGCTTCATCGTCGACAAGAACCGCCAGAAGATCTCGAAGAGCTCGACCTACCAGAAACCCCAGACGGCGGACGCCTACATCGCGCAGTACGGCGCCGACGTGATCCGGCTCTGGATCGCCTCGCAGGATTTCCGCGACGACATCCCGGTCGACGACGAAATCCTCAAGCACGTCGCCGAGGCGTACCGGCTTTTCCGCAACACGTTCCGTTTCCAGCTCTCCAATCTCTTCGACTTCGACGCCGCGAAGCACGCCGTGCCGCTGGCGCAGATGGACGCGCTGGACCGCTGGGCGCTGCACCAGGCCGCCGTGCTGGTCGAGGAATGCACGAAGGCCTACGACGCCTATGAATTCCATCGCGTGTACCAGCTCTGCAACCAGTTCTGCTCGGTCACGCTGTCTGCGGTCTACCACGACATCCTCAAGGACCGGCTGTACACGCTGGGCGCGGCCCATCCGCTCCGGCGCTCTTCCCAGACCGCGCTTCACGCCATTTTCGACACGCTGGTGAAGATCCTCGCCCCGGTGCTGACCTTCACGACGGATGAGGCTTGGAGCTACGCGCGCACGGGCCGCGAATACAGCGAGGAGTCGATCCACCTGCAGGACTGGCCGGTGGTGCCTCCCGGATGGAAATCCGAGGCGCTGGCCGGCGAATTCGACGAGCTCTTCAAGCTCCGGGCCAAGGTCACCGAGGCGTTGGAACCCCTGCGCCAGGCCGGGACCATCGGCAAGTCGCTCGACGCGGTGCTGACCCTCGACGGAGCGGCCGACGACACCGGCTTCGCGGTGTGCAAGAAACACCGCGCCTTCCTGCCCGAATTCTTCATTGTTTCCCAAGTATCGCTGGAACCCCACGCCGACGGGGCCGTCACTATTGCCTCGCGTCCCGCGACGGAAAGCGGCCTTGTCCGCTGCCCCCGCTGTTGGCGGTGGGTGCCGGCCCTGTCCCCCGGTTCCCTCGGGGAAGTTTGCCCACGTTGTTTGGAAGCCCTTAACTCCTAACCTGCTTTACCGATTATGGCCAAGAGCAAGAAACCCACCGCCACCAAGAAGCCCGCCCCGAAAGCCGCCCCGGCCAAGAAGCCGGCGGCCAGGAGCGCGCCCGAGAAACCTGTCCCGGCCAAGGCGCCCGCCGCCCCGGCCAAACCCACGTCCAAAGTTCCCATGTCCGCCGCTGACCTGAAGCGCAAAATCCTCGAACGCAAATCCGCCGGTCCCAGCAAATCCATCTCCTTCTCGCTCGATGAAGTCCGCGAGATCGCGAAGAAGAACGAGAAGCAGATCGAATCGACGGCCAAGGCCGGCAAGGCCGGCAAATCCGCCGCCGTCGCGAAGTCACACGACCTCGGCCAGCTCGAGAAGCCGCAGAAGCCGCACCACGTAAAGACCGCGTCGCTCGCAGACATCCTCGGTTTCAACCCGAACAAGGGCAAGAAGCCCGCCGCGATGGTCGACGAGTCCGAGGTGCCCGAGAAATACCGCCGCTACTACCGTCTCCTGATCGACCTCCGCAACCACGTGCTGGCGCAGCTCGGCGAACACACCGAGGAGACGTTGCTGAAGTCCGCCAAGGACGACTCCGGCGACCTGTCCGGCTACGGCCAGCACATGGCCGACGCCGGCACCGACACCTTTGACCGCGACTTCGCCCTCAGCCTCGTCTCCGGCGAGCAGGAGGCGCTCGCGGAGATCGAAGCCGCCATCAAGCGCATCCACGACGGCACCTACGGCATCTGCGAGGGCACCCAGAAGCCCATCGCCAAGGAACGCCTCCTCGCCGTGCCCTTCACCCGCTACTCCGCCGAGGCCAAGAAGGAGGTCGAACGGCATTCGCACCGCGCCATCCAGCGCGGCGGCCTGTTCGGCGACGGCACCGAGGAGGAAGGCGGCAAGATCGCGGACGACGGCGGCGACGACGAATAAGGTCCCGCTGCGTGGCGATCGATTCATGACTTGAGGCCGATGCCCGCCGAGACCTCACCCGCCCGGGATCGCAGTCCATCCGGTCCCCCGCCCGTCGGCGGCGAGGGACCAGCCGGAAGCCAGCTGTCCTACGGCCAGAGAATCCTGTCCTACCACCGGCTCTGGATCGGCGCGGTCCTCGTGCTCGCGCTCGACCAGGTCACCAAGGGCATGATCACCGCTCGCCTGCCCTTTGGCGCCCATGGCCCGGACGGACGCATCGAGGTGATCCCCGGGCTGCTCAACCTGATCCACGTGGGCAACACGGGCGCCGCGTGGAGCATGTTCTCCGGCAAGAGCACCGGCCTGGCCCTCCTCGCCGTCGGCACCCTGGCGGCGATCTTCTATTTCCGCCGGGCGCTCGGCCTCAACCAGCGCGGGCTCCAGCCCGGCTTCGGCCTGCTGTGCGGTGGCATCGTCGGCAACCTCGTGGACCGCATCCGCCTCGGCCACGTCGTCGACTTCCTTGATTTCCACTTCGGCAGCTACGTCTACCCGACCTTCAACGTCGCCGACAGCGCCATCTTCCTCGGCGTCTGCTGGTACGTCCTGTGGTCGATCCGGCATCCCGTCGAAAATGCCAAAGGCCAAGGGCCAAACGCCAAATAGGCGGTCAGTCGGGCGGGCGGTCGAGTTTCTTGAGAATGGCGGTCAGGATCAACTTGAGCTCGAGCGCTTCTTGGTGAAGCGCTGTTCTCTCCGCCTCCATTTCGGTGCTCGCGCCAAGGTCGATCAATCGGAGCCACAGCTGGCATTCCTTGGCCTCCTTGCGACTGATGCGAAACCGCATCACCCGATCCCGTCCCCCCAGCGCTTCGTTTGCCTCGATGCAATTGGCGGCAACGGATCCCGACGCACGGATCAACTGCCGGGCATCCTCCAAGTTCGAAAGCGTGCGCGGCAACCGGCGCACCAACGTGCGCACACGGCCGGCAAATGTCGCCGTTCGCTCCTCCAAATCTCTGCGGGGCTCAATCATCTTCAAATCCGCGGCCCCGAACCGCCGCATGCTGGGGCGGACCTAGCCTTCGTGGCAACACGCGATTGGCGAAATAGGTTTGGCGTTTGGACCATTGGCGTTTGGAGTTTCCTCATGAACAGTATGACCGGCTATGGCCGTGCGACGGGCGCCGTGGGCGAGCGCAGTTTTTCCGTCCAGATCAACTCGGTGAACCGCCGGGGGCTGGATCTCTCCCTCTCGCTGCCCGGTGACTGGCAGGCGTTCGAGCCGGCGGTGGGCGACGTGATCCGCCGCGCGGTGGCGCGCGGCAAGATCCACGTGGCCGTCGAGATCGCCAGCAGCCCGTCCCTCGCCGCCGGCTGGGACGACCAGGCGATCGCCGCCACGCTCCGGAAACTCGGCGACCTCGCCGGCCGCACCAAGGTGCGGTTCGAGCCGACCGTCGACCTGCTGTGGCAGATCGCCAACGCGCAGCGGGCCGACGTGCATCTGCCGGCCGATGAGGCCACGGGCGAACTTCTCCTGCAAACCGTCGAGTCGGCCCTGCGCGGCCTGCTCGTCATGCGCGCCAAGGAGGGCGAGGCGCTGCTCGTCGATTTCCTCGGCCGGTGGGAGAAACTCCACGCGGCGACCGAGGCCGTCGCCCAGCGCGCGACGCAGATCGCCGGGCTCTACCGCGAGCAGCTGATGCAGCGCCTCCGCCAGGCCGGGCTGGCGCTCGACGTGACCGACGAACGCGTGCTCAAGGAAAGCGCGCTGTTCGCCGACCGCGCCGACATCAGCGAGGAACTCACCCGCCTGCGCAGCCACCTCGCCCAGTTGAAGGATCTCCTGCGCGCCAAGGGCGAGATCGGGCGCAAGGCCGAGTTCATCCTCCAGGAGATCGGCCGCGAGATCCACACGATTGGCAGCAAGGCCAACGACCTGGCGATTTCCCAGAAAGTCATCGAATTCAAGAACGAGCTGGAGCGGATCCGCGAGCAAATCGCCAACGTCGAATGACCGGACAGGCTCGGCGCAGGGCCAAGTGACACTCTCCCGGTACCAAGGCTGTGTCACCGATCCCAGGCAGGCGAACGGTGACCGTCGTCCCCGCGCTTGTTACCAGCTGTTTCCCGCCCGGCTGTATCCGCTCCTGGCACTTGGTACTTGAACCTTGATGCCCGTGCTTTTCCCCTAGTCTCCTTCCCATGCCCGCCGCCCCTGCCTCCCCTCCCACCCAACTCCCCGATTCCTCCGGACACTTCGGTCCGTACGGCGGCGTGTTCGTGCCGGAGACGCTGATGACCGCGCTGCAGGAGCTGACCGCCGCCTACGAGCAGGCGCGCAACGACCCCGCCTTCGTCGCCGAGCTCAAGCATCACCTGAAGGAGTTCGCGGGCCGGCCGACCGAGCTCTATTTCGCCCGCCGCCTGACCGAGCACT
>CAYMSE010000376.1:0-16105 GCA_964392935.1 uncultured Oleiharenicola sp. | reverse complement strand
ACGTCTGCTCGAGTCCGCTGGGCCACGTCACGGTGAGTCGCTTGATGATCGCATCCTTGCCGAGGCCGAAATGTACGGCCGGCTCGCTGCTCGACATGTAACCGCGCGCCAGCCACAGCTGGCGCACCTGGACGCCGGCGGCCGTCTCGATCCGCACGACCGCGCCGATGCCGAAGCGGTTCGACGCGGTGCCGCGCAGGTCCACGAGCAGCCGGTGCCCGCGGTCGCTGTCGTTGCGCAGCACGGTCGCACCCGTGAGGAAGTTGCCGAAGACGACATCGAGGTCGCCGTCGCCGTCGAGGTCGCCGTAGGCCGCGCCGAAGCTCACGCCCTTCTGGTCCAGGCCCCATTCGGGCCCGACGGGTTGGAACTGCAGGTCGCCGAGGTTGCGGAACGCGAGGTTGGTCTCCGCGAGGACCGGGCTGCTCCGCGCGATCCGGACGCGCTCGGTGGCGCTCTCGGCTGTCATCATCCGCGCGATGAGGTCGGTGTTGTGGATCTCGCGGTGCATGCCGTTCGTGATGTGCAGGTCGACCCGCCCGTCGTTGTCGAGATCCTCGAAGCGCACCGACCAGGTCCAGTCCGTGGCCGCCAGCCCGGCGAGCCGCGCCGCCTCGAGCGCGCGGCCGGTGCCCGTGTTCAGGAACAGCGCGTTGTGGAGGTAATTCGGCACCTCGGGGGACCCGTCGCGCGGATCGCGCGTGCGGCTGCGCGTGTCGGCCATGGTGCGCTGGTCCTTCTGGTGGCTGGTCGCCGCCATGTCCGCGACCATCAGGTCCATCCGCCCGTCGTTGTTCACGTCCGCCTGGTCCGAGCCCATCGACGAATAGGTCATGTGCGGGACGACGTCGTTGATCACGTTGGTGAACGTGGCGCCATCGCGGTTGTTGCGCAGCAGCACGTCCGGCGCCGCGAAATCGTTCGCCTGGTAGAGGTCGGGCCAGCCGTCGTCGTCGAAATCCCACCACGCGCAGGAATTTCCCTGCGTCTCGGCGAGACCGATGCCGGCGCGCTCGGTCACGTCGGTGAACGTGACGCCGCCCCTGCCGGACCCGGCGCCATTGCCGTTGTTGTGGAGCAGGTAGTCGCGCTGGCCGCCGGGATGCTGCGAGTTGTCGAGCAGGTTGGTCTGGATGAAGACGTCGAGCCAGCCGTCGCGATCGTAGTCGCAGAACGACGCCATCGACGACGCATCCCGGATGTCCAAGCCGTAGGCCTTCGCCTCCTCCTTGAACGTGCCGTCGCCCTGGTTGATGTAGAGGCGGTTCGGCGCGTTGAAGCGGCAGAGGTAGAGGTCGAGCCGGCCGTCGTTGTTCACGTCGGCCCAGGTCGCGCCCTGCTTCCACACAGCCGCGTCGTCGCCGCGGTCGGCCACGCCGGCCTTTTCCGTGACATCCTCGAACTTCCAGTCGCCGAGGTTGCGGAACAGGCGGCAGCTTTCGGTCTTGCTGACGACGAACACATCCGGACGGCCATCACCATCGTAGTCGCCGATCGCCACACCCGTGCCGATCGCACCGATCTCGAACTCGTGGTAGAGCTCGGACCACATGCGCGGGTCGGTGTAGTTGTTGGTCGTGCGCAACCCGCTCGCGTCGGGGCTCACCGGCGCGAACATCGTGGCGCCCCGCGGGCCCGACCGGGCGGCCAGCGGACGACTCTCCAGCTCGCTACCGAAACCCGAGCCGGCGGCGGTCAAGAACAGCCCCGCGGCGAGCAGGCGGACGACCGGGCGGACGGGCCGACGGACCGCGTTGAACCAGCGTTGGCTGAGGGGGTTGGCTCCGACCATGCGCAACCCATAAGGAGTCACCACCAAGGACGAGTCAAGGAAGCCCCGGGCGAGGGGAATTCCGGCTTTGCATCACCCGTTTTTCACCCTGTCATCGGTGCTGCCACGCACCCCGACCAGGCCCGAATGAGTTCCCCGCAAACGCCCCCCGCCAACCGCCTCTGGATGGTCGTGCTGTTGCTGGCAGTCGGAACGGTGGTCCTCGTGGACTGGCCCCGACTCGCGCGACTGCAGCGCGTCGCCGCGCTCATCCACGGCGAAGCATCCGCCGACGCGGCGTCCCCCACCGGCTATGCGGGTGGCGTGCGCGACCGCGTCCTCCCCGACCACGACGGCAACAGCTACGCGTGGCTGGCCCAGACCCAGACGATGGCGGCCACCGGTGCGTGGCGAATCCGCAGCGTGACGGAGGAAAACGCCCCGTTCGGGCGCAGCGAGCACGCCGCCGCGCCTTACCGCTGGTGGCTGCGTGCCGTCGCGATGATCCACCAACATGCCACGGGGGTTTCCACCGGCCTCGCCATCGAACGGGCCGCGGCGTACGCCGACCCGCTCCTGCACCTGCTGCTCCTCGTCACCGGCACGGTCCTGCTGGCCCGCTGGGGCGGGGCGCCCGCCGCCGCGCTGTTCGCCGCCGGCGCCGCGACGTTCTTCCCCTTCGTCGCCGTCTTCCTGCCCGGCGCGCCGGATGACCTCACGCTGCAGGTGATCGCCGCCGTGACCGGAGTGCTGTCACTGCTTCTCGGGGCGCGCGCCGCCGCGGTTTCCCGCGAGGCGACGAGCCGGCGCGCGTTCGCCTTCGCGGGCGTCTGCGGCGGCGTCGGCCTCTGGCTTTCGCCGTCCACGGGCGTACCGGTACTCGCGGGGATCGGGCTCGGCGCGATGGTGTCCGCCTGGACCCAACGGCAGCGTCGACCGGCCGCGTCCCCGCCGCCTTGGCGGGTGTGGTCCGTGAGCGGCGGCGTCACCGTGCTCGGCGCGAGCCTGGTGGAATATTTCCCCCATCATCTTGGCGATTGGGAGCTGCGCGCGATCCATCCGCTGTATGGCTTGGCGTGGCTGGGCGCCGGCGAGTTGCTCGCCCGTTCGTGCCACGCGATCGCGTCCGGCTGGACCCGCCCGCGCGGGCGCGCGTGCCTCACCGGGACGGCCGCCGCGCTCGCATTCGCGACGGTGCCGGTGCTGATGTACCGCCTCGGCAATCCCGGCTTCCTTGCCGCCGACGTGCTGGCGTTCCGCCTGACGCGCGAACCCGGCACCGCCTTCGCGCCGCACGTGCTCGCCTGGCTGCGCGCGGACGGCGCATCCCTGACCACGCTGGCGATCTTGGCGCCGCTGCTCCTGCTCGGGGCCGCGCTGCCGGCGATCGTCCGGCGCCACGAAGCCGCAGGCCGGCTCGCCCTCGCGGCGGGGCCGGTGCTAGTCGCCGGCGCGATCGCCTGCTTCCAGCTGCGCTGGTGGGGCATCGCCGCCGGCCTGGCCCTTACGTTGCCCGTCGCCGCCGCGCTCGGCGAATTCCGCCAGACCAAGTGGGGCTGGATCCTCGCCACCGGCGTCGTCGGCGCGGCCGGAATCCTGCGCCAGCTGCCGACCCTGCGACCGCAGCAGGGCAACGCGCTGACGTTCGGCGAGGCACAGGGCCTGATGGAACGCGACCTCGCCCACTGGCTGGCGCGCCACGCGGACGGCCCCGACCGGCCCATCGTGCTCGCGCCGCCTGACCTGACGACCACGCTCAACTACTACGGCGGACTGCGCGGACTCGGCGCACGCTCCTGGGAAAGCACCGAGGGGGTCGCCTTCGCCGTGCGCGTCACGATCTCCACGTCCCGCGACGAGTCGCTCGCGCTGCTCCGGCGCCGCAGCGTGAACTACCTCGTGCTGCCGTCGTGGGATCCGTTCTTCGAGAACTACTCCCGCGCCTCGTCGATGCAGGTCGGCGAGCTTTTCTACCGCAGCCTCACCCGCTGGGCCCTGCCGCCCTGGCTGCGGCCGATCCCGTACCAGCCGCCCCGGATCCCCGGGCTCGAGCAGCACGACGTGCGCATCTACCAGGTCGTCGAGGACCAGGGCGAGCCGCTCGCCGCCGCGCGACTCACGGAGTATTTCATCGAGATGAACCAACTGGAGAACGCCCGCGCAACGCGCCCACTGCTCGCGCGGTTCCCCGCGGACCTCGGCGTGCTCGTGGCGCGCGCGCAGCTCGAGGGCGCCCTCGGCGAGGCGGACGCCCTGGGCAAGTCGCTCGACGCGCTCCTCAGCCGGCTCGCGGCCGGCGCCGACCGCAGCCTCGGTTGGGAGCGCCGCGTCAGCCTCGCGACCGTGCTGGCCCGCGGCGACCGCCCCGACGCGGCCCGCGCCCAGCTGCAACGCTGCGTCGCCGAAGCCAACGACGCGCGCCTGCGGACGCTCACCACGAATTCCCTCTACTACCTGCTTCTGCTGAAGAAGAACTTCGGCCTCGAGTTCGCCGACCCCCGGCTGCAGGCGCTCGCCCTCTCGCTGCTGTCCGAGGAACAGCGGCAGGGCTTGTGAGCCGCCGCACCCCGTCCATGACACCGACCCCCTCCCTGGCCCGCCCCCTCTGGCTCGCCGTGCTCGTGGTGGCGGCCGGCGCGATGCTGGGGCTCGCCAGCCAGCGGGTCCACCGTGTGCGCGCGGTCACGGACGCCGTGCCCGTGGACCTTGTCGCCGACGCCGCTTCACCCACGGGCTATGCCGGCGGCGTGCGCCGGCTGGTGCTGCCCGATACCGGACGCGATTCCGCGCAGTGGATCATCCGCACCGAGCAGATGCTCGCGAGCGGACGCTGGCGCGTGCATCGCATCGACTACGAAAACGCCCCCGATGGACGCGAGGTCGTCGCCGCCGCCCCGTACCATTGGTGGCTCGCCGCGGTCGCCTGGGGCCAGCGCGCGGCGACCGGCTCCTCGCCGGGCGCGTCCGTCGAGGCCGCCGCGCTCTACGCCAATCCCCTGCTCCACCTGTTGCTGCTGGCCGGCACCGCGGCGTTTGCCTGGTGGCGGTTCGGCGGCGGAGCCGCCGCGGCAACGGGGCTCGGCCTCGCGTTGATGTTTCCGCTCGCCGCCGCGTTTCCCGCCGGCGCACCGGACGATCTCGGACTCGGCGTCGCGACCGTGCTGGGGAGCGTGCTGTCGCTGCTGGCGGGCCTGCGAACCGCCGCGAGCGCTCGGCGCTGGTTCGTCGTAGCCGGGATCATCGGAGGAATCGGCCTTTGGCTCAGTCCCGCACTGCTCGCGCCCGTGCTGGCCGGCCTCGCGGCGGGGGTCGCGATTGCCGTGGCGGTCACCCGCCACGCCGCGCTCGCCGCGGCGCCGTGGCGTCACTGGTCCGTCGCGGGCGCGGTCGGCAGCCTGGTCGCGTATCTCGCCGAATACGCGCCCGGCAAGCTCGGCGGCTGGCAACTGCGCGCGCTGCATCCGCTCTACGGCTTGGCGTGGCTGGGACTCGGCGCGGCGCTCGCCGTCGGGTTGCCGGCGCTCCAGCGCCACCCCACGCCTTGGAACCGCACCCGGCTCGCCACCGCGGCGTTCGCGGTGCTCGCGCTGGCGGCCCTGCCGGTCGCGATGTTCGTGACGAGGAATCGCGCATTTCTCACCACCGACCTCGCGGCGTTCCAGCTGCCCGGGGTGATCGGCGCCACCGGCAGTGTGTTCGCCTGGCTCGGACGCGAGGACCTGCGCACCACGGCCGTCTGCACGCTGCTGCCGCTGCTGCTCTTCGCCCCGGTGGCGTGGCGGGCAATTCGCGAACCCGCGCCGTCATCCACGCCCGCCCTCGCCTGGTTCGCGCTCGGCCCGCTCGCCGTCGCGCTCGGTTTCGCCTGCTGGCAGGCGGCCTGGTGGCCGGTGGTCGACGTGCTGCTGATCGCGGCCACGTGCGCCACATTGCCGGCGTTCCCGGTGCGCGGCCAGGCGATCGCGATTGCCCTGGCGGCATGTGCGCTGGCGCCCGGCTGGGCGCGCCTGCTGCCGCCTCGCGGCGACCTTGTGCTCGAGCCGCCGGAACTCGCCGCGCTCATCGAGCGTGACCTCGCCCACTGGCTGGCCAAGCGCGCGGGCCCGCAACCCGGTGTCGTGCTCGCCCCGCCGTCCGAAACCGCCGCCCTCGCCTACTATGGCAGCCTGCGCGGCCTCGGCACGCTCGCGCCCGAGAACCGCGCGGGCATCACCGCGACGGTGCGGCTCCTGAGCGCGCGCACGGCGCAGGAGGCGCAGACGCTGATGGCGCGCCGCGGCATCACACACCTGGTGCTGCCGTCATGGGATGCCACGCTCGGGCAATACGTGCAGGCGGGCGGCGTGCCACTCGAGAGCACGTTCCTCGGGGGCTTGCGCAAATGGGAGCTGCCCGCCTGGCTGCGCCCGGTGCCCTACGAACTGCCGGCGGTGAGCGGCTACGAGAACCAGTCCGTCGCGGTGTTCGAGGTGATGGAGGAGCAGGGCGACACGGCGGCGCTGTGCCGGCTCGCGCTCTACTTTGTCGAGATGGGACGCAACGACTACGCCGCCGCCATCGAGCAGTCGCTGCGGCCGTTCTCGTCCGACCTCGCCGTGCTCGCCACGCGGGCCGAGGTGCAGGCCGCGCTCAACCAGCCGGCCGCGTTTGCCGAGACGGTGCGCAGCCTGACCGGACGACTGAACGCCGGCGCCGACCGCACCCTGAGCTGGGAGCGCCGCGTCGGCCTCGCCGGCGTGCTGGCCCAGGCGCGCCAGGCCGAGTTCGCGCGGGCGCAGACGCAGCGCTGCTTCACCGACGCCACCGAGGCCCGGTTGCGCGCCCTGTCGAACGGTGCGCTCTTCCGCCTGCTCGCGCTGGGCCGGGCCTTCCAATGCTCCTTCCGCGAGCCCCGCCTGCAGGCGCTCGCGCTGGACCTGCTCCCCGCCGACTGGCGCGCGAAGCTCTGAGCGCGCCGCTCAGCCCTTCAGGATTCGCTCCACCTGGGCCTGTTCGTCCGCGGAAAGCGGCGGGAGCTTCAGGCCGGCGTGGATGTCGTCGATCTGCGCCACCTTGCTCGCGCCGATGAGGACGGTGGTGATTTCCGGACGACGCAGCAGCCAGAGCACGGCGAACTGCGCGAGCGTGGCGCCGCGTCTCAGCGCGAGGTCGTTCAGCGCGCGCACCTTGGCGATCACCTCGGGTGTCACCTGCGCGGCCTTGAGGAACCCGGTCGGCTTGCCTGCGCGCGAATCCTCCGGGATGCCCTGCAGGTAACGGCTCGTGAGCAGGCCCTGCGCGAGCGGCGAGAACGGGATGCAGCCCGCGCCGACCTCGGCAAGCGCCGGCAGCAGCTCGGGCTCCACCCAGCGGTTGAACATGTTGTACACGGGCTGGTGAATGAGCAGCGGCACGCCGTGGCTTTGCAGGATCGCCGCAGCTTGGCGCGTCTGCGCCGCGTTGTAGTTCGAGACGCCCGCGTAAAGCGCGCGGCCCGACTTAACGGCGTCGGCGACCGCCCCCATCGTCTCCTCCAGCGGCGTGTCGGGATCCGGCCGGTGCGAGTAGAAGATGTCGACGTAGGGCAGGCCCATCCGCTTCAGGCTCTGGTCGAGCGACGCGAGCAGGTACTTGCGCGAGCCCCACTCGCCGTAGGGACCCGGCCACATGTTGTAGCCGGCCTTGGTCGAAATGATCAGCTCGTCGCGCAGGTGCGCGAAGTCCTGCCGCAACAGGCGGCCGAAGTTCTCCTCGGCCGAGCCCGGCGGCGGCCCGTAGTTGTTCGCGAGGTCGAAGTGCGTGATCCCGAGGTCGAAGGCCCGGCGCAGCATCGCGCGCTGGTTTTCCAATTGGTCGACGCCGCCGAAGTTGTGCCACTGCGCGAGGGATATCCGGGGCAGGTTGAGTCCGCTGCGGCCGCAGCGGGCATAGGCGATGGCGTCGTAACGGCGGGGATCGGGGAGGTAGTCGCTCATGGGGGAAAGGTCCCCCATGGAGACTCAGCGCCGCGGCTTTCGCAAGCCCGCCGGCGCCGCGGCGGCCACCGCCAGCGCCGGGGCCGGCTCCCGCCGCGGACACGACTCGCCGTCGCGCCAGGTGCCTTCGACGTAGGTCGTCGTCGGGATCTCCGGCACGCCATATTTATTGTGCTGCAGCTGGCCGGCGAGGATCTCGACGGCGAGGGCGCCGACGGTCGTGTGATTCTGCTTCACGCCGGCGATCTTGCCCGTCGTGTCCTCGTGGAAGACGTCCACGAACGCCACGTCGTCGGGCACGCGCACGTTCATCTTGCGCAGGAGCGGGAGCACGAACGACGCCTTGCTGATGATGACCTCGGGCTCGTGCTTGCGGTACCAGGCCATGAAGGCCTTGGGGTCCGGCGAGACGTCGGCGCCGCTCTCGTTGAGCCAGCGCTCGACCGGCTCCGGCTCGGGGAACAGGTGCGCCGGCATGCGCTCGCGCGCGTTGAGGGACTGCTGCTCGCACAGGTAGCCGGCGGTCCAGAGGTGGTCGACGGCATGGTCCCAGCCGCGGTGCATGACGAGGCCGATGCGCCGGTAGCCGGCGGCCATGACCTTCTGCATCGCGAGGCGCACGATGTCGCACTGGTTGTTGGTGACGTTGTGCAGGGCAGGCCGGTGCGGGAAATAGTCGATCTTCACCGCGCTGAAGTTCTCCCACGCGAAGTCGAGTACGTCGCCCATCTCGCGGCCATGGGAGGCGATGATGATGCCATTTATGCCGCGCGAATACAGGATCTGGCCGAGGCGCTCCTGGCTCATGCCCTCCTCCCGCATCCAGAAGTGCTCGAGCTTGTAACCGAGCTCGTTGGCCTTCGCGAGGGCGCCGGCGTAGAAATCCGGGTGGGCCGTGACGTTCTTCCAACCCCACTGGGTGCTCCAGTTCGTCACGTAGGCGAGCGTCGGGGTGTTGCGGCGCTCGATGATGCCGCCCCGGTAGGCGACGAGCGCGCGCAGGAGCGGATCCGGCGTGTAGCCCATCTCCTGGGCGAGCGCTTGGATGCGCTGGCGGGTCGCCTCGGGGAGACGGGGGTGGTTTCGCATGGCCAGCGAGACGGTCGTGACATGCACGCCAGCCTTGCGGGCCACATCGGACAGGGTGATGCGCCTTCCAGTCATCGGTTCACAGGGTGTTGGGGGTATGGGGGAGGCCCTTGTTGAAACGGGTCCCGCGCCGCCCGCAAGTCTATAGTTAGTATGGTCGACCCCTTGAGAGCGGAATCGCTCATAAACGACACTTGCAACCCACCCCGAAATGCTCGTGCCCCGAGTCGGGGTAAACCTGTCTTTGTTCATGAAAATCCTGAACCGCCATTTCCCCTCGATCGGCCAGATCCGCTACGAAGGACCGCGTTCCGCCAACGCGCTCGCCTTCAAGCACTACAATCCGTCGGAACTGATCGACGGCCGCACGCTGCGCGACCACCTGCGGTTCTCGATCGCCTACTGGCACGCCTTCCGCGGCGTCGGTTCCGATCCGTTCGGCCCGGGCACGATCGTGCGTCCGTGGGAATCCGGCAAGGATCCGGTGTCCGTCGCCAAGGTGCGCATGGACGCGGCGTTCGAGTTCTTCCAGAAGATCGAGGCGCCGTTCTGGTGCTTCCACGACCGCGACATCGCGCCCGAGGGCAAGTCGCTGGCCGAGTCGAACAAGAATCTCGACAAGATCGTCGCCCACGCGAAGGGCCTGCAGAAAGCCACCGGCGTGAAGCTCCTCTGGGGCACGGCCAACCTTTTCTCCAACCCGCGCTTCATGTGCGGCGCCTCCACCAACCCGGACGCCCACGTGTTCGCGTATGCCGCGGCCCAGGTGAAGAAGGCCCTCGAGGTCACGCAGGAACTCGGCGGCGAGAACTACGTCTTCTGGGGCGGCCGCGAAGGCTACGAGACCCTCCTGAACACGAACCTGAAGCGCGAGCAGGACCACCTCGCCCGCTTCCTCCACATGGCGGTCGCCTACGCCAAGGCCATCGGCTTCAAGGGCCAGTTCCTCATCGAGCCCAAGCCGAAGGAGCCGACCAAGCACCAGTACGACTTCGACGTCGCGTCGGGCATCGCGTTCCTCCGCACCTACGGCCTCGAGAAGCACTTCAAGTTCAACATCGAGACCAACCACGCCACGCTGGCGGGACACAGCTTCCAGCACGAGATCGAGGTCGCGGCCGCGGCCGGCGCGCTCGGTTCCATCGATGCGAACGCCGGCGACCAGCTCCTCGGCTGGGACACCGACCAGTTCAACACCGATGTCCGCGAGCTCACCCTCGCCATGATCTCCATCCTGCGGGCGGGCGGCCTCGGCACCGGCGGCTTCAACTTCGACGCGAAGCTCCGCCGCCCGTCGATCGACGCCGAGGATCTCTTCCACGCGCACATCGGCGGCATGGACGCCTACGCCCTGGCCTTCAAGCTGGCGCGCCGCATCCTCGCCGAGGGCAAGTTCGAGCAGTTCGTCGCCGAGCGCTACGCGTCCTTCGACCGCGGCTACGGCCGTGACATCGAGACGGGCAAGGCCACGTTCCAGTCCCTGGAGAAACTCGTGCTCACGAAGCTGGGCGAGCCGACGCCGCGTTCGGGCAAGCAGGAATACCTCGAGAATCTCTTGATGCAGTACCTGCACAGCTGAGCGCCGCGCGCTCGCGCCTCCTCACCCCATGGCGGCCCCACTTCCCTTCCTTGATCCCGGGCTGCCGGTGGCCCGACGCATCGACGACTTGGTGGGGCGGCTCACGCTCGCGGAGAAGGTCAGCCAGCTGGTGCACGACAGCCCGGCCGTCGCCCGCGTCGGCGTGCCCGCCTACAACTGGTGGAACGAGGCCTGCCATGGCGTCGGCCGCAGCGGCCGCGCCACGGTGTTC
Organism: uncultured Oleiharenicola sp.; assembly: GCA_964392935.1. Taxonomy (GTDB): domain Bacteria; phylum Verrucomicrobiota; class Verrucomicrobiia; order Opitutales; family Opitutaceae; genus Lacunisphaera. The sequence continues at coordinate 5,480 of CAYMSE010000376.1, read as the reverse complement.
CCGCAGGTCATCGGCCTCGGGGCCACCTGGAACCGCGCGCTCGTGCAGCGCGTGGCCGGCACCATCGCCGACGAGGCGCGCGCCAAGCATCACGCCGCGCTCGCGGCCGGCCGCCGCGGCCAGTACCAGGGGCTCACCTTCTGGACGCCCAACATCAATATCTTCCGCGACCCGCGGTGGGGCCGCGGCCAGGAGACCTTCGGCGAGGACCCGTGCCTGACCGGCGAGCTCGGCGTCGCGATGGTGCGCGGCCTGCAGGGCGACCATCCCGAGTACCTGAAGGTGGCCGCCTGTGCGAAGCACTTCGCCGTGCACAGCGGGCCCGAGCAGGAACGCCACGGCTTTGACGCCCGCCCGCCCGCCAAGGATTTCGCCGAGACCTACCTCCCGGCCTTCAGGAAGCTCGTCGAGGCCGGCGTCGAGGCGGTGATGGGCGCGTACAACCGCACCTACGGCGAGCCGTGCTGCGGCAGCAAGCAGCTGCTCGTCGACCTCCTCCGCGGCCAGTGGGGCTTCAAGGGCCACGTCGTGAGCGACTGCGGCGCCGTCGACGATTTCCACCGCCACCACCAGGTCACCCGCAACGCCGCCGAGTCGGCCGCGCTCGCGGTGCGCCACGGCTGCGACCTGAACTGCGGCTGCACCTACAACGACCTCGTCGTGGCCGTGCAGCAGGGGCTGGTCACCGAGGCGGAGATCGACACCGCGCTCCGCCACCTCCTGCAGACCCGCTTCAAGCTCGGCCTGCTCGACCCGCAGGACCGCGTGCCGTGGTCCCGCACGTCGCCGGCGATCATCGATTCGGAACCGCACCGCCGCCTGGCGCGCGAGGCGGCCGTGGAATCGATCGTCCTGCTCAAGAACAACGGCGTCCTCCCGCTCCGCCCCGACCATGACAGCCTCCTGGTCTGCGGCCCGACGGCGGCGAACTCCCTCGCCCTCATCGGCAACTACTACGGCTTCTCCTCGCGCCTGATCACCATCGCCGAGGGCATCTTCGAGCGCGCGTCCGAAGGCTGCCGCACCAGCTACCGCCAGGGGTCGCCGCTCATCGGCGACATGGCGCCGGGCGTCAACTACACCTACGGCACCGCCGCGGAGAACGACATCACCATCGCGGTGGTCGGGCTCGACTCCTCGCTCGAGGGCGAGGAAGGCGACACGCCGGCCTCCGCGGGCGGCGGCGATCGCACCGCCATCGAGCTGCCCGACGTCCAGCGCGACTTCCTCCTCGAGCTGCGCAAGCACGCGAAGAAACTCGTCGTCATCCTCACCGGGGGCAGCGCCATCGCCATCCCCGAGGTGCACGCGGTCGCCGACGCCGTGCTGCAGGTCTGGTATCCGGGCTGCGAGGGCGGCCGGGCCGTCGCGGACGTGCTGTTCGGCGAGGTTTCCCCCTCGGGCAAGCTGCCGGTCACGGTGCCGCGTCGCACCGCCGACCTCCCGCCGTTCGGCGACTACGCGATGCGGGGGCGCACCTACCGCTTCGCCACCACGGAGCCGCTCTATCCCTTCGGCTTCGGCCTGACCTACGGGCAGCTCGAATACGGCCCGCTGGAACAGAGCAGCACCCGGCTCGCCGCGGGCGGGGACGTCCGCCTCCGCACCACCATCAGCAACCGGTCGGATCGCCCCGTGAGCGAGGCCGTGCAATGCTACATCCTGCCGCCGCGCGCCCACGCCGACGCCCCGCAGGCCACCCTGGTCGCGTTCCAGAAGGTCGTGGTGCCGGCGCAGGGGGCGGTCACCGTCGATTTCAAGCTCTGCCCGGCCGCGTTCGCCCAGGTCGACGCGCAGGGGCGGCCCGTGGCCGTGCCCGGGGACTACGGCCTCGTGATCGGCTCGGCCTCGCCGGGCGCGCGGGCCCTCGCCCTGGGCGCTCCGGCCCCGGCCACCGGCCGGCTGGCTCTCTCCTGATTCCACTTCCCCACCCTGCCCGTCCCCACCCGATGCAAGTCCCGCCGAAGCCCGCCACCCCGGAAAGTTACCACACGCAGCATTCGCCCTTCGGCGCCTTTGCCAGCTTCTCCATCGGGCTGGTCGACTCGCCCGGCGGCTTCGGCCAGTCGCTGCCGCGCCCGTCGCGCCAGAACGTCTACGTCGGTTTCCGCGCGGCGGGCGCCGGCGAGTGGCAGCTTTTGCCGTTCCTCACACCGCCCAAGTCCGCGGAGGGCAATTTCACCGGCGAGATCAATGCGGCCAACACGACCCACCAGTTCCGCTCGATCCGCCCGGCCGACTACCAGCGCACGCTGGGCTGGGCCAGCGACACGTGGCGCGCCGACGCGGCGCGCTTCGGCTTCGCGCTGCTCTCGCCGTTCGGCGAGGTGCCGGATCCCGCGCGGATGAAGCGCCCCGAGGCGCGCTTCCACCTTGCACCGGTCATCGCGGGCTGGATCGAGTACGACAACCGCGCCGGCGCCGCGCCGGTCGAGCTCATCTTCGGCGTCGGCTCCAGCGGCGAGGAGACCTTCCGTCCGCTCGACGACGCCGACGCCGGCCTGGCCGGCTTCGCCAGCGGCACCCGCTTCGGCTACACGACGAAACCCGGCCGCGACGTCAGCCTGCGCCAGGGCTTCAGCGTGCTCGATCCCAAGCACCGCGACTGGCGCGGCCTGCTCGTCATCGCGGGCGAGACCGCGCTCGTCTTCACCGTGCCGGCCGGCACGCGGAAGCGCTTCCCGCTCGTCCTCGGCTTCTACGCCGGCGGGCCCGCCACCACCGGCCTCACCGCGACGTATGCCTACACGCGCGTCTTCCGCGACCTGGAGGACGTGCTCCGCCACGGGCTCGCGACCTTCGCGCGCTACGAGCGGCTCGCCGCCGCGCGCGACCGCGAGCTCGCCCGCAGCCGCCTCAGCGCGGACCAGCGCTTCCTCGTCGCGCAGGCGACGCACAGCTACCTCGGCAGCTCCGAGCTCCTCTGGCACCAGGGCCGGCCGCTCTGGGTGGTGAACGAGGGCGAGTACCGGATGATCAACACGTTCGACCTCACCGTCGACCATCTCTTCCACGAGCTCGCCTGGCACCCCTGGAGCGTCCGCAACACCCTCGACCTTTTCGTGCGGCGCTACAGCTACCGCGACCAGCACGGGCTTTCGTTCACCCACGACATGGGCGTGAACGACTCCTTCACGCCGCCGGGCCGCTCCAGCTACGAGTGTGACAACCTCGAGGGCTGCTTCAGCCACATGACGATGGAGCAGCTGCTCAACTGGGTCGTCTGCGCGACCTGCTACGCCGCGCACACCGGCGACCGCGCCTGGCTCCGCGCCCAGCGCAAGGTCCTGCTCGCCTGCGCCGACAGCCTGCACCGGCGCGACCACCCCGACGCCGCCCGGCGCGACGGCCTGCTCAAGCACGACTCCGACCGCGTGGGCCACGGGGCCGAGATCACGACCTACGACAGCCTCGACGTCAGCCTCGGCCAGGCGCGCAACAACCTCTACCTCGGCGTCAAGACGCTCAACGCCTGGGTGCTGCTGGAGCGCGCGTTCGCCTCCCTCGGCGAGACCGGCGCCAGCGCCGACGCCCGCGCCACGGCCGACCTGCTTGCGCGGACCCTCACGACCAAGTTCGAGGCCGACACCGGCTTCTTCCCCGCGGTGTTCGAGAAGGGCAACCGCTCGCGCATCCTGCCCGCCGTCGAGGGCTTCGTCTATCCGCTGTTCCTCGGCTACCGCGACGCCGTCGACCGCCGCGGCCGCTTCGCCGCGCTCTTCGACCAGCTGTCGCGCCACCTCCGCCAGGCGCTGCAACCCGGGGTTTGCCTCGACTCCGGCACGGGCGGCTGGAAGATGAGCAGCACGAGCACGAACACCTGGTTCAGCAAGATCGCCATCGCGCAGCACGTCGTCCGCCAGCTCTTCCCCGAGGCGATGAACGAGGCCGCGCGCGCCGCCGACCGCGTCCACGCGGACTGGCAGCGCACCCCCGGCTGCGGCCGTGACGCGATGTGCGACCAGATCCGGAGCGACTCCGGCGTCTCGTGCGGCAGCCGCTATTATCCCCGCGGTGTGACGACCTCCCTCTGGCTGCGCGAATGATTCTGCCCTGACCCCGCTTACCCCCAACCTCCCGCCCCTCGCCTCATGATCAACAAACTCCCCGTCAGCGAGAAGATCGGCTACGCCCTCGGCGACGTCGCGACGAACTTCTTCTTCCAGTCCATGATTCTGTACCAGCAGAAGTTCTACACGGACACCGCCAAGATCTCGCCGGCGGTCGTGGGCTTCATGTTCCTCGCCGTGCGCCTGGGTGACGCGCTCCTGGATCCGCTCGTCGGCGCGATGTCCGATCGCACGAAGACCCGCTGGGGCAAGTTCCGCCCCTGGGTGCTGTGGACGGCCATTCCCTTCGGCGCCATCTTCTGGCTTTCCTACGTCGTCCCGGAGGTCGGGGCGCAGGGGAAGGTCATCTACGCGTTCGTCACCTACACGCTGCTGATGGCCCTCTACTCCGCCAACAACACCCCGTACGCCGCGCTGATGGGCGTGATGACGCCAAACGTCAGCGAGCGCGCCAACATCGCGCGCTACCGCTTCGTCGCCGCGATTTTCGGCCAGTTCCTGATCCAGACCTTCGCCCTGCCCCTCGTCGACGTCTTCGGCGGCGGGAACGACGCCAAGGGCTATGCGATCACCATGGCGATCTTCGGCTCGGGCATCGTCATCGCGAACTTCATCGTGTTCTTCACCACCAAGGAGCGCGTCATCTCGGACCCGCACCAGAAGCCGAACCTCAAGGAGGACCTGGCCAACGTCTTCAGCTGCCGCCCGTGGATCGCGCTGTTTATTCTCACCTTCGCCTATTTCACCATGCTGGTGGTGCGCGGCACGTCGCTGAACTACATGTTCACCTACTACATGGATCCCGAGAGCATCAAGGCCTTCGTCGGCCACTGGGGCCTGGCCGCCAGCACCGGCGAAACCCAGGGCCTCCTGGACTACATGGGCCTGCGGGTGCGCCCGGACGCGTCCAACGCCGTGGCGGTCGGCTTCAGTTTTTTCCAGGTGCTCGGTTCCATCATGCAGATCGCGCTGATCCCGCTGTCGAAGCCCCTCTCCGACCGCTTTGGCAAGAAGACCGTCTTCATCACCGGCCTCAGCGTGGTCGTGCTCGCCACCTTCGGCGTGTTCTTCCTCGGTCGCACCGACATGTACGGGATGTTCTGGCTCAGCGTGATTTGGGGCCTCGGGTGGGGGCCGACGGTGCCGCTCCTCTGGGTCATGATCGCCGACGTCGCCGATTACTCCGAGTGGCAGACGCAGCGCCGCGCCACGGGCTTCATGTACGCCGGCATCCTGTTCGCCCTCAAGGCCGGCCTCGGCCTCGGCGGCGCGCTGGCCGGCTGGATCCTGGGTTACTACGGCTACGTCGCCAACGCCGTGCAGACGCAACACGCGCTCCTCGGCATCCGCCTCGGGGCCGCCGTGGTCCCCAGCGTGCTGATCGGCATCTGCATCGCCTGCCTGGCGCTG
>CAYMSE010000375.1:0-9622 GCA_964392935.1 uncultured Oleiharenicola sp. | reverse complement strand
ATCGCAGGCGGCGCTCGTCTACCTCTCCCAGCTGAACCAGGCGCACTGCATGCAGGTGGGCGTCGAGCACTACCGCCGCACCATGCCGCACTGCATGGGCGCGCTCTACTGGCAGCTCAACGACTGCTGGCCCGTCGCCTCGTGGAGCTCGATCGAGTTCACCGGCCGCTGGAAGGCGCTGCACCATGTCGCCCGGCGGTTCTTCGCCCCGGCCCTCGTGAGCGCGCACGTGCCCGGCGACGAGGGCACGCTCATCGGCAACTACCGCACGACCACGGTCGACGCGGTGCACTTCCACACCGTGTACGACGGCGTGAAACCCGTGCGCGGCGAGCTGCGCTGGGAGCTCTTCCACCTCGACGACCAGGTGCTCGCGCGCGGCCGCCGGCGCGTCGTGCTCCGGCCGGGCGAGAGCGTGCGCCAGCAGACGGCGCGGGTCGGCCGCCTGATGGCCGCGCACGGCCGCGACAACCTCCACCTGCGCATCGCGCTGGTGAGCGGCGGGCGGCGCGTGAGCGAGGACACGGTGTTCCTCGCCCCGCCCCGGTTCCTCAACCTGCGGCGGGCGCGGACGCGCGTCGCCGTGCGCCGGGCCGACGCGGACGGGCGGGAATTCGACCTGACGTTCCGCACCTCGGCGTTCCAGCACCGCTTCGCCTTCGACCTGCCGGGCGTGCCGCACCGGTCCGACGACAACTATTTCGAACTTTATCCGGACGAACCCAAGACCGTGCGCGTGAGCTGCGCGCGTCCGACCACGGCGGCCCGTCTCCGGAAAACGCTCGTCCACCAATCGCTCGTTGATAGTTACTAACCGCCCCACCCCGCCCCATGACGACCACCCCCACCGACAAACTGACCTTCCGGGAGAAGGCCTCCTACGGCTTCGGCGACTTCGCCTCGTGCCTGTACTGGCAGACGATCTCCGTCTACCTGGCCTACTTCTACACCGAGGTCTTCGGCATCACCGCCCTGGCCGCCGGCACGATGGTCGGGGTGAGCCGCTCCGCCGACGCGTTCTTCGACGTCGTGATCGGCATGCTCGCCGACCGCACCAAGTCGCGCTGGGGCAAGTTCCGGCCGTACCTGCTCTACACCTGCATCCCGATGGCGGTGATCGGCCTGCTGACCTTCTCCGTGCCGGACTTCGGCGAGAAGGGAAAGCTCATCTGGGCGTACGCGACCTTCAACGCGCTGATGATCATCTACACGACGATCAACATCCCGTACACCGCGATGCTGGGCGTCATCACGCCGAACCCGGCGGAGCGCACCGCGCTCTCCTCGATCAAGTTCGTCGGCGCCTTCGGCGGCGGCATCGTGATCTCCGCCTGCCTGATGAAGATGGCGCAGGTCGGCGGCTGGCTCGGCGCCACGAGCGCGAAGCAGGGCTGGCAGATGTCGTTCCTCCTCATCGGCGTCGCGGCGGTCGTCTCGTTCCTGATCGTGTTCTTCAACACGAAGGAGCGCGTGCTGCCCTCGAAGAACCAGCAGACGTCGGTGCTCAAGGACCTCAGCGACCTCGTGACCAACCGGCCCTGGCTCGTCCTGCTGGCCACGACCATCACGTTCATCTTCTTCGTCGCGCTGCGCGGCAATGCCATCACGCACTACTTCAAGTACTATGTCGGCGCGCACACGGTCACCCTGCCCGACTGGGGCCTCCTGCCCGCGGCCATCCGCGGCACGCAGACCTGGGACTGGGAGGCGCTGGTCTCGGTCTTCAACACCAGCAACCAGGTGCTGTCGCTCATCGGCGCCATGCTCGTGCCGTTCGTGGCGCGGCGCCTCGGCAACAAGCCGACCTTCGTGCTGCTCTTCGTGATCGCCATCGTCTCCACCGCGGCGTTCTACGTGCTCAAGCCCGAGCAGCTGGTCGCCATCTACCTGATCAACGCGCTCGGCTCGATCACCGGCGGCCCGCTCAGCGCCGTCCTCTGGGCGATGTACGCCGACACGGCCGACTACGCCGAGTGGAAGACCGGCCGCCGGGCCACCGGCCTGGTGTTCTCGGCCTCGATCTTCTCCCAGAAGTTCGGCTGGGGCTGGGGCGGCGGTCTCTCCCTGATCATGCTCAACAGCGTCGGCTACGTGGCCAACCAGGTGCAGACGCCCGCGGCGCTCCACGGCCTCGTGAAGCTCATGAGCCTTTTCCCCGCGACCGCGGGCCTGCTCTCGATCGTGATCTTCCTCGTCTTCTACCCGCTCAACGAGACGAAGGTTGCGCAGATCGCCGCCGACCTGAAGGCCCGCCGCGCGGCGGAGGCGGCGGGAGGCTGAGGCATGTGTGCTTGATGATTTGCGATTTGCGATTTGGCCGAACCCCGGTCGCCGGCGTCGCCATCGTAAATCACAAATTTGCCTAGTCCGCCTTCTCCAGCCGGTCGTACCAGTTGACCTTCAGGTACGCGCTCGTCGCCGCCAGCACGACCGCGATCAGGCCGGCCCACTGCCATTGGCGGAGCACGAGGTAGATGGGCAGCGTCACGAGACAGAGCTGCCAGACGATGCCGACCGCGACGTTGGTCAGGTCGCGCGCCGCGTTGCGGTTCGGCACGAAGGCCGGATCCTCGGCGACGACCTGCGCGCGCACCGGCCCCCACCAGCCCCACGGGTTCACGGTCCGGTAGAACCGCTTCAGCACGGCGAAATCCTCGGGCGCGGTGAGCAGCGTGCCCGCCACGCAGCCGGCCAGCGAGATGACGAGCAGCACCGGGAACATGTAGATCATGTTGAAGCCGTGGCCGACGACCGCGGTCGCGACGGGCGGGATCGCCATGGCGCCGCCGACGCCCGCGATCATGCCCCAGAAATAGCCGTGGCCGTTGAAGCGCCACCAGTACCACTTCAGCACGTTGGCGACGACGAAGCCGCTGTAGAGCGAGCCGACGAGCCACATCATCACGTCGGTGATGCGCGTCGTCACGAGGCCGAACCCGATGCCGATCGCGAGGAACAGGAGCGAGACGAGCCGGCTCAGCGCGACCTCCTTCTTCCCGCCGGCGTTCGGGTTGACGAAGCGCTTGTAGAGGTCGTTCACGACGTAGGCCGGCGCGGCGTTGAGCGTGGCGGCGAAATTGGACATGAACGCCGCGGCGAGACCCGCAAGCAGGAAGCCGACGACACCGGTCGGCACCTGTTCGCTGAGGACGATCGGGAGGATCTTCTCGAAGTCCGGCGTCGCCATGCCCTGCAGGTGCGGCATCGTGAACGCCAGCGCCAGGACCGTGATGCCGGCGATCATCATGTAGCGCGGGAACATCAGCACCACGGTCACCATGCCGTTCATCAGCTGCGCCTCGCGCGGGTTGCGCGTCGCGAGGATGCGCTGCATGTCGTAGTTCGGCGCCGGGCCGGCGAGGCTGGCGAGCACGCCCTTGAAGAACATCAGGCCGATGATGACGGAGAACAGCTCGTTGCCATCCTGCGCGATCACCTGGTTGGCCGAGTGCAGGATGCCGGTCCAGTCGAGGTCGAGCGTCCAGCCGAAGAACGGATTCATCCAGCCCGCGGGGATGCTGTGCGCGATCATCGCCGGCGAAACCTTCACGATCGCGATCACGCCGATCGTCAGGGCGGTGAGCGTGAGGATGGTGAACTGCGCCACCTCGGTGATGACCACGCTCACCATGCCGCCCTTGATCGCGTAGAGCGCCGTCAGGCCGAGCAGGATCATCGCGTAGATGTTCTCGTCGGCGAGGATCCCGTCGGTCGCGCCGGTGAAGCGCCACGGCAGCATCACGACCGCAAACTTGCCGATGCCCTTGAACGCGTAGGCCAGCAGGCCGATCACGTTCACCAGCGCGAAGAACACCACGCTCAGGTGCGCCAGCGTGCCGCCCGTCCCGCCGAAGCGCGTCTGGATCCATTGCGCGCCGGTCAGCACGTTCGAGCGCCGCATCCAGGCGCTCATGAACATCATCAGGAAGATCTGGTTGAACGTCGGCCACATCCACGGGAGCCAGATGCTCTTCAGGCCGTAGAGAAACAGCGCGTACACGAGCCACATCGTTCCCGCGATGTCGAACATGCCGGAGGCGTCCGACACCCCGAGCAGGTACCACTTCATCGACTTGCTCCCGAGGAAATAGCTGTCCAGGTCCTTCGCCCCGCGGCGCGACACCCAGAGGCCGAGCGAGATCACGAGGACGAAGTAACCGAGGATGATGCCGAGATCGAGGGCGTGCAGATGCATGGGAAACGGAAGGGGAACGGGGGCGCCGCGGGGGAAGGCACGCGCCGCCGGGCGACGAACGCAGCGCACATCGCCCGGCGGCGCAAACAAAAGTTCCGCGCGCCCGCGCGGTCGGGGCGCTTGCGTCGCCGCCGCCGCGCTTCTTAGCTCACCCCATGCGGCCCCATGTGCTCCTCATCTTCCAGACGCGCTTCGAGGAGTGCACCGCGATGCTGAAGGGCGTGGCCCATTTCGAGCGCAACCACCAGCTGTGGGTCGCCTTCCTCGACGACGAGGCGCGCACGGAACGCGACCCGAACTGGCTCCGCAGCAAGCGGTGGGACGGCGTCATCAGCCGCCACACGACGCCCGCGCTCGTCGACGCCTGCCGGCAGCTGGCCCTGCCGCTGGTGGACCTCAACGACTCCCCGCCCTTCCCCGGCGTGCCGAAGCTGCGGCCGGACAACGTCGGCATCGGCCACCTGGGCGCCGAGCACTTCATCGAGCGCGGCCACCGGAACACCGGCTTCGCGGGCTTCGCGAACAACGGCTGGTCCTGCGAGCGCCGCGACGGCTTCGTCGAGGCGCTGCGCCTGGCCGGGCGCAAGTGCGACGTGTTCGACGTCGACTACCCGGGCGACCTGACCCCGACGTGGGAGAACGTGCAGACGCCGGCGTTGATGAAATGGCTCGTGGGCCTGCCCAAGCCCGTGGGCGTGATGGCCTGCAATGACATGCGGGCGCTCCAGGTGATCACCGCGGCCCACGCCGCCGGGCTGCTCGTGCCGGAGGAGGTCGCCGTCCTCGGCGCCAACAACGAGCCGATCCGCTGCGAACTCGCGTACCCCCCGCTCTCGAGCGTCAGCCCGAACGCGTTCCAGTCCGGCTACCGGGCCGCCGAATCGCTTGCCAGCCTGATGGCGGGCCAGAAACCGCCGTCCTACGACGTGCGCGTCGAACCGCTCGGCGTCGCCACGCGTCCCTCGACCGACGTGCTGGCCATCGACGACCGGAGCGTGGCCGCAGCCTTGAACTACATCCGACAGAAGGCCTGCATCGGCGTCTCGGTCGACGAGGTGGCGAAGAACACCCACACGTCGCGCAGCCAGCTGGAAAAGAAATTCCGCCGCTACCTCGACCGCTCGCCCCAGGCCGAAATTCGCCGGGTCCAGGTCGCCAAGATCAAGCAGTTGCTCGTCGACACCGACTACCCCCTCAAGCGCATCGCGGAACTCGCCGGTTTCGAACACGTCGAATACATGTCCGTTGTGTTCAAGCGACTAACGGGGGAATCCCCCGGGGCCTTCCGGAGAAACATTCTCGCGAACAAGCGGAAAAGCTGACCCTCCTGCGATCCCCAAAAGTTTGGTAAATTGCAGATGGTTGGGGGGTTTGGTGCGGCAATATATGTTAATATTGCGGCAACAAAACTCATTCCCTCGGTTTTGGGGGAGGGGTATAGTCGCCCCGCTTGTGATGCCATCCCCTAATGGCACCTAGTGGCGGCTATTATTAGTCGTCCCACCCCCTAACCCAAAAAATGACCATGAAACGCCTGACCGTGCGGTCACGTGCCATTGTTGGCACGTCCGTGCTATGTCTTGCTACCGTGTTGCGCCTGACCGCGCAAACTACTGCCCCAGCCCAGGGCCAAAAGAGCGACCAGGAGGAGACGCTAGTACTCTCTCCGTTCGTCGTGGATGCCTCCGAGGATGCCGGCGGCTACGCCGCCAAGAGCACCCTGGCCGGCACCCGCGTCCGCACCGACCTGAAGGACGTCGCGTCCTCCATTTCGGTGGTGACGAAACAATTCCTCCAGGACACCGGCGCCACCGACAATGCGACGCTGCTCAAGTACACGACCAACACCGAGGTCGGCGGCGTGTACGGCAACTTCTCCGGCAATGCCGGCGGCCTGCAGTTCAACGAGGACAGCAGCCTGCTCCGCCCGAACCAGAACACCCGCGTGCGCGGCCTGGACTCGGCCGACAACACCCGCGACTACTTCCTGACGGAGATTCCGTGGGACGGCTACAACGTCGACCGCGTCGACATGCAGCGCGGCCCGAACTCCATCCTGTTCGGCGTCGGCAGCCCGGCGGGCATCATCAACACGTCGATCAACACCGCCACGTTCAAGAACAAGAACACGGTGGAGAATCGCGTGGGCCAGTTCGGTTCGCTCCGCTTCTCGGCTGACTTCAACTACGTCATCCTCCCGAACGAACTCTCGATCCGCGTGGCGGCCCTGGACAACGACCAGAAGTACCGCCAGAAGCCGGCGTTCAACCACGACCAGCGCCTCTTCGGCGCCCTCCGCTGGGCCCCGCAGATCTTCGGCGAGGGTTCGAACACCCTCGTCCGCGCCAACTACGAGCACGGCAAGATCAACGCCAACCGCCCGCGCACCCTGCCGCCGGTCGATGCCATCACGCCGTGGTTCTACACCGGCACGGATGCCAACGGCAACAAGCTGCTGAACAAGTTCACGTACAACCAGAACACGACGAACCCCGGCAACGCCCCCTACAACACCTACTCGGATCGCGGCGTCTATCCGGGCGCCTGGCTGTACAACGGCTCCGTCGGCCGCCAGTTCTGGCTCGACGTGGTAGGCTACTACGGCAACCAGGGCGACTCCAATCCAACCGCCTACCGGCAGCCGGGCGGCAGCGTCCGCAACGGCATCGGCTCCAACGGCGCCATCGACGGCAGCATCGGCGGCCTCAACAACGCCCGCGCCGTGGGCGTGGCCAACTTCTCGAGCTACATGCTCGCGTCGGGCATCCCCGGCGGCGGCTACTACTCGGACCGCTCGCTCAGCGACCCCTCGATCTTCGACTTCTACAGCCAGCTGATCGACGGCAACAACAAGTACGAGAAGCAGTGGTGGAACGCCGGCAACGTCGCGGTCTCCCAGACCTTCTTCCATGACCGCCTCGGCTTCGAGGCCGTCTACGACTACCAGCGCTACAAGGAGGAACAGCGCGTGTTCATCGGCAATTCCGACACGTACAAGATCGGCGTCGACCTCGTGAACACGTTCTACGACGGCACGGCCAACCCGAACGTCGGCCGCCCGTACGTCGCCAACTCCGACGAGCAGGCGAACCACGGCTACCAGAGCGACCGCGATTCGTGGCGCTTCACCACCAACGCGGAGCTCCGCGGCGAGGACTTCCTGTCCAACTCGCCGCGCCTCGCGAAGTGGATCGGCCGCCATGTCTTCACCGGCCTCATCAGCCAGGACCGCCAGATCCAGCGTCGCCGCGACTGGGCGACCTCGGCCGCCGACCCGGCCTACACGCAGTTCACGGGGGAGAACAACAGCCTCACGGCCCACTTCCGCTCCTACAACTACGTCGCGTACCTCGGGCCCACCCTCTCGGGCGCCTCGTCGGCCGCCGGCGCCAACCTCAGCCCGGTGACCGCCATCATCAAGGCCCCGAAGAACGCCCTCGTTACGGTGTTCGACAACCACTGGGCGAAGCCGACCTCGCCGACCGCGCCCGGCTACGTCGATCCCGCCGCCCCCTACACCTACACGGTGCAGAACGCCGGCATCTACGACGGCCCGACCCAGCAGGTCATCACCAGCACGCAGTCGGAGAACCCGGCGAACTACGGCGGCTGGAAGCAGATGAACGTGCCCTTCCTCAGCGCCGACGAGGGTGACATCGACGCCCTCACGTTCAACTCGACGCGCTCGCGCTACACCCTGAACACCCAGGCCGTGACCTGGCAGGGCTACATGTTCGACGACGTGATCATCCCCACGTTCGGTTGGCGCAAGGACAAGATCAAGAACCTCGCCGGCTCGGGCGCGCCCGACGCGCTCGGCATCGTGAAGAACGACTTCGAGCTGAACAAGACCGGCACCGAGGACAAGGCCGAGTCGAAGAGCTGGGGCGCGGTGCTCCACCTCCCCAAGAAGTGGACCGAGAAGCTGCCGGGTAAGACCGACATCAGCTTCCACTACTTCCGCGGCGAGAACTTCCGCGCCGGCGCCCCCCGCGGCGACGTGTTCGGCAACGCCATTCCGAACGCCACCGGCAAGACGAAGGACTACGGCGTCGTGATCAACACCCTCGACGACAAGCTCACGATCAAGGCCACCTGGTACAAGACCGAGGTCAAGGACGCGACCCTCTCGGGCTCGAATCCCCTCGGCCAGAACAGCTATTACCTGTGGGCCGTCCCGGTCTGGGGCACCTCGTTCGTCGTCAACGCCGACCAGGGCATCAAGGGCAACAACGACAACAACTCGTGGGCCTGGAACTACGCCGCCTCCGATGACAGCAACGCCCCGCAGTTCCGCAACCCGGACGGCTCCCTGAATCCCGCGTGGCAGTCGCACCCGAGCACGATCAAGGAAAAGGCCGCGATCGACGCCTGGCGCAAGCTGCCGCTCTCGCAGACGTTCTTCAACGCCTACGGCAACGAGGTCGCGATCATGAACGCCGCCGCCATCGCCGCCGGCAACTGGACCGCCGCCGACCCGATCTGGAACCAGAAGTTCGACAACCAGCCGGTCTCCGGCGGCCTGCTCGCCACCTTCGGTTCCTCGCCGGTGTTCTCCGTCGACACCCTGTCCAAGGGCACGGAAATCGAGATCATCGCCCGCCCGACCAAGAACTGGAACATCTCCGTCAACGCCTCCAAGACGTTCGCCAGCATCAACGCGCTGGCGCCTGGAATCGCGCAGTACATCAAGGACATGACCGACTTCCTGGCCGGTCCTGCCGGTGACATCCGCATCTGGGGTGGCGGCGCGGGCAATGCGTTCCGCGTCCAGTGGCAGCAGAACATCCTGAATCCGTACACGACGTTCCAGTCGCAGGTCGGCAAGCAGCAGCCCGAAGTCGCGCCGTGGCGCGCGAACGTGATCACCACGTACAACTTCGACCACGGCAAGCTGAAGGGCGCGTATGTCGGCGGCGGCTACCGCTACGAAGCCGCGCGCGTGCTCGGCTACAAGTACGACCAGACGAAGGGCGCGCTCGACATCAACTCCCCCTGGAAGGGCGACAGCGACCAGCACTTCGACTTCTGGGCCGGATACTCGCGGAAGGTCTCCGACCGCATCAACTGGCGCATCCAGCTCAACCTGACGAATGTCGGCGAAAGCAAGGGACTGGAACCGCTCAGCATCAATCCGGATGGCACCGTCGCGTACTCCCGCATCGCGGAAGGCATGACGTGGCAGTTGACGAATACGTTTGAGTTCTAGGCCGGATCTTTCCGGACCGAGACCATATCCCCGCAAGTCCCGCGGCCCCCTAGGCCGCCGGCCTTTTGTTTGGGCGGTCCGCCGCCGGCAATCTTCCCCCGCGGGTCACTGCCGGCTTGTTATCACCCGGGCGACGCGCTGAGCTGACACCGGCATGCGCTGGATCCCGCCCCTCCCGCTTCTCCCTGGTTTCGCCGCCGCGACGGCGGCCCTCCTCG
>CAYMSE010000374.1:0-6919 GCA_964392935.1 uncultured Oleiharenicola sp. | reverse complement strand
GAAGTCCTCGTCGGGCCCCCAGACGCCGACGCGGCCGGCGACGTGGAAGACGGATTCCGCGGAGCGGCAGCCGCGCTCGAGCGCGTGCGGGTCGGAGAGGTCGCCGGGGATCACCTCGGCGCCGCGCGCCTCGAGCTCCGGCAGCGGGCGGCGGGAAAGCACGCGCACCTTGCGGCCCTCCGTCAGCAGGCGCTCGGCGATGCGTCCGCCGATGAACCCGCTCGCGCCGGTCACGAAGGTGGGGAAGGACTTGCGGACGGTGAACATGCGGCTGGGGGCGCGCGCAACGTCACAAATATCCCGCGGCGTGTGAAGCCCTCAATGCGGCCGGGGCCGGCGCGCGGTCAGGCGACCTCATGGGGCGGCCGGGTCGCGGCCCAGCGCGCGAGTGCGAGACGGTGGATCTTGGCGTTGTGCCGCACGTCCACGGGAAACGCGGGATGAAAAAAGAATTTCCGGATGCCGGCGGTGACGGCGTGGGCCTTTGCGCGCGCGCGCAGCTCGGCGGCGAGGCCGGATTCGTCGGCCCCGGGGGTCGGCTGGACGACGAGCGCCGGTTCCTGCCGGCCGGCCGGGCCGAGGCCGATCAGCGCGCAGCGCACCACGCGGGGATGCGGGCGGAACACCTGTTCGCAGGGCTCGGTGTGCAGCGGGCCGTCCGCGGTCTCGATCCGCTCGGCAAGGCGGCCGCAGAACCAGAGCCGGCCCTGTGCATCCAGCCGGCCGGCGTCGCCCATGCGATGCCAGACGCGATCGCCATCGGGTATCTTGGCTGCCGCCGTGGCTTCCGGCAGGGCGTCGTAGGCCTTGGTGGCCGTCGGACCGGTGACAATGATTTCGCCGATCCCGTCCGGCGGAAGCTCACGCGCCTCCGCCAGCGAGGCGATCGGACCGTCGTGCAAAGCGACAATCTTGACCCGGTTTTCCGCGAGCGGGCGGCCGACGAGCGAACCCACGGTGGGATCGGCGGGCACCTCCCCGGCCGCGGCCGAAGCCACCGGCAGGACCTCCGTCGCACCGTAGGGGCTGTGCAGCTTGCCGTTGGGCAGGACGCGCGGGGCATCCGCCCAGAGCGACGCGGGCACGGCGGCGCCCGCACAAAGCACGCGGCGCAGCGAAGGCAGCGCGATGTTTTGCGCGAGACAGTGATCGAAAATCTTGCGCCAGAGCGTGGGGGAACCGAAGGAATTGGTGACGCCCTCCTGCCGGATGGCTTGGACGATCTTCGCCGGATCGACGGTGGCCGGGCGGGACGGGTCGAGTTCCGGCACGACGGTGGTCAGGCCCAGCGCCGGGTTGAACAGCGCGAAGATCGGCAGCATCGGCAGGTCGATCTCGCCGGGCTGGATGCCGTAGGTGTCGCGCACGAGCCGCACCTGGGCCTCGAACATGCCATGTTCGTAACAGACGCCCTTCGGCGCGCCGGTGGAGCCGGAGGTGAAGAGGATGGCCGCAAGGTCGCCGGCCGCGGTCGCGGCCGGTTCGGCCTTGGACCCCGGGGTTCGCGGGACTCCACCCCGCCGGGCGGTGGCCGAGCCGGCAACCCACACGCGAACGGCCACGGACTTGAACGCTGGGCGAAAGACATGGCTGAGCCCCTGCGCGAACGGGAGGCCGAGCAGCACGCGCGGCTGCGAGCGCGCCACGCACGCGAGGAAGTTCTTCCGGCCCATGCCGGGATCTATGATCACCGGGACCGCGCCCAGCTTGAACAAGGCGAACGCGGCCGCGATGAGCGGCAGCCCCTGCCGCACCATGACCAGCACGCGATCGCCGGCGCGCACGCCGCGGGCGGAGAGGTGCGCGACCCAGGCGTCCGTTTCCTCGTCAAGCTCGCGAAACGTGAGCGTGAGATAGTCGATGCGTCCGTCGGCCGCGCGCCCGCGCGGGATCTTGACCGCCGGATGATCCGGCTGCCGCGCCGCCATGAGCGGCAGGTGGCGCGCGATGTTGGCGGATTCGGACACGGGGTGTCAGCGGACGTTTGTCATATAATGGATGACAAACTTCCGGGGGGATCGGTCGGGGATCAGAACTTCCACGCGGGGTCGGATTGCAGGAGTCCGGCCTGCCAGGGCAGGAGGATTCCGCCGACGGCCGCGGGATCGCGGGCGAGCAGCGCCAGCTGGGAGCGGGTGGCGACGAGCGTGGGATCGAGCTTCAGGCCGGCGGCAAGCCGGTCGCGCAGCCCCTTGATCTTGTCCTGCCGCTCGAGCTCGGCGGGGGACATGGGGGCGAAGTCGCGGCGACGCTCGCGGCGGGGCAGCGTGCGCGGGTCGGTCTCGAAACCGCGCCGGATGGCGTCGGCCAGCGACGGGGCGAGGCGGTCGTGCCGGCGGCCGAGATGAACCTGGAGCAGTTCGCCCGGGGAGGCGCCGTCTTCCGCCTGGCGGGACAGGCGCATGAGCAGTTCGTTGCCGGTGACCTTGAAGGGCGGGGTGTTGAGTTTCTCGGCCCAGCTTTCGCGCCAGTGCCAGAGCGCGTGCAACACGGCGAGGCCGCGGCCGCGGAGCTTCTCCGAGCCGCCGATGCGCCAGTCGTTCTCGTCGGGACCGGCGAAGCCGTCGCGGGCGACCTCGATCTGCCACAGGCATTTCTGCTCGAGCCACTCGAGGCGGCCGAGGCGCACGAGCTCGTCGCGCAGGCGGTCGCGGAGCGCCGGCAGGTGGTGCACATCCAGCGCGGCGTAGTCGAGCATGTCGCGGTCGAGCGGGCGCTGGGACCAGTTGGCCTTCTGGTGGTCCTTGTCGAGTTTGACGCCGAAGTATTGCTCCAGCAGGGCGGCGAGGCCGAAGCGCGGGATGCTCAGCAGCTGCGCGGCGAACATCGTGTCGAACAGGGTCCGCGGCCGGAAATCGCAGAGTTCCCGCAGGAGCCGCAGGTCGTAGTCGCTGCCGTGCATGATCAGCGGCTTGGCGGCGAGCCGCGGCCAGAGTTCGCCCAGCGGCAGGTCGGCGAGCAGGTCGACCAGGTAGATCTCCTTGCCGGCGAGGATCTGCAGGAGGCACACCCGGGTGCGGTACCGGAAGAGGTTGTCCGCCTCGGTATCGAGCGCGATTTCCGGCGAGCGGTCGATCGCGGCGAGCAGCGGCGGCAGCTGGGCGGGCTGGTTGATGAATTGGTAGTGCGGTTGCGTGCTCAAGTGCGGTCGGCAGAGTTGTCCCAAGCGGAAAGGAAAACGTCAATCAGCAGCGGCAGGTCAGAGCTGTAGCCGCCCTCGAGGATCGCGGCGGCCGGGCGGCCCGCTTGGGCGAGCCAGCGGCCCAGCTCGGCGAAGTCGTCGGCCTCGAGTGTCATGGCGGTGATCGGGTCGCGGGCGTAGGCGTCGAAGCCGGCGGAGACGAGGATGAGGTCGGGTTGGAACTCCAGCACCGCCTCCCATGACTCGGCCAGCGCGGCCAGGTGCGTGGCGCGCGGGGCGTGGGGCGCGACGGGGAAGTTGGCGACATTGGCCTGCGAGGTGGTGCCGGTGCCGGGATAGCCGAGGAACTGGTGCACGGACGCAAAGAAGACGTGCTCGCGCCCGGTGAGGATGTCCTCGGTGCCGTTGCCGTGGTGCGCGTCGAAATCCCACACGGCGACGCGCGTGCCCGCGGCGGCCTGGGCCAGGGCCGCGATGGCAATCTGGTTGAGATAGCAGAATCCCATGGCGTGCCGGCGGGTGGCGTGGTGCCCCGGCGGGCGCATCAGCGAAAAGACCTTTTCCCCGGTGCGGGCGAGCTCCGCCGCCTGCAGGGCGGCGCCGACGGAACGCAGGGCGTGTTCGCGGATGCCCGGAAAATACGGCGTGTCCTCGTCGATGTCGGGCCCGTGGGTGATCCGCGCGGTCAGCTCCGGCGCGTGGGCGAGCGTGGCGGCGTTGGGGTCCGCCCTCGCCGGCACCTGCCAGGTCCAGCCCGGGTGCGCGGCCCGCAGGTGGGCCGCGGAGCGGGTCACGCGCGCCGGCTGCTCGGGTCGCATGGCGGAGCCGTATTCGGCGCAGACTGGATCGTACAGGATGGTCATCAACATGTCCGCCTACGGACGGTCGGTCGGGGGCTTCTACAAAAGGCAAACCGACCGGCGCAGCAAGGCCGGATCATCGCCGAGGAGTGCGTCGACCCCCCACCCCGCCAGCTGGCCGGCGCGCCCGGGGTCGTTCACCGTCCACGTCCACACCCGCCAGCCGCGCTGCTGGAAAAACCGCACCCACGCGGCGGAGCTGATCGCGCGGTGGTTCACGCTGAGGCCGGCGGCGGCGACGCCGCGCAGCTGGCGCGCGAGCCAGGCTTTCGGGCGCCGCCCCTCGGTGATCAGCATGCGCGGGATGCCGGGCGCCAGCCGGTGCGCCGCGCGCACGAGGGGGAGGGAGAAGGAGGCCAGGATGACGCTCCGCTCGGCGCGGGCGGCGGCGATGGCGGCGAGCACGGGCGGCAGCGTGGCGCCGGCCTTGAGCTCGATCTGCACCGGCACGCGGCGGCGGGTGAACCGCAGGACGTCCACCAGCCGCGGAATCGGCTCCGACCCAAGCACGCGCAGCTCCGCCAGTTCCGGCCAGGTCCGTCGCGCCAGCTTCCCGGTGGCGCCCGTGAGGCGCCGCAGCTGGTCGTCGTGAAACACCACCGGCACGCCATCGCGGGTCACGAGCACATCCAACTCGATGCCGTCGGCCCGCCGCGCGAGGGCGCGCCGGAAGGCGGCGAGCGTGTTTTCCGGCTGCTCGGCGGAGGCGCCGCGGTGGGCGATGATCAGGGGCGGAGTCACCAGTAACCTATTAGATTACCCGGGTTGGCCAGGCGAGCCGGGGGTTGGCGCGGGCGCACGGCCGAAAGCAACCCAATAGGTCACAAGGCGGCGGGGTGACGGATTGGTTTTGTGCTTTTTGCGGATTTTGTGGCCAATCGTCCCCCATGAAGGTCGTCGTGCTCTGCTCGGGTGGGATGGATTCCGTCACCGCGCTCCATTGGGCGCGGGCGCACCATGCCGTCGCGGCCGTGCTGAGCTTCGACTACGGTGCCAAGCACAAACATCGCGAGATTCCCTTCGCCGCGGAGCACGCGGTGCGCATCGGCGCGCCGCATCAGGTCATTCCGCTCGATTTCATCGGCCGGCTCTTCGCCTCGGATTTGCTCAAGTCAGGTGGCGAGGTGCCGGACGGGCACTACGCGGACGACAACATGCGGCGGACGGTCGTGCCGTTCCGCAACGGCATCATGCTGGCGGCGGCCGCGGGCTTCGCCGAGAGCGCCGGCGCGGCCGGGCTCGTCATCGCCGCGCACACAGGTGACCACACGATCTATCCGGACTGCCGCGAGGAGTTCATGCGTGCGATGGGCGACGCGATGAAGGCCGGCACCTACGCGGGCATCGAGCTGTTGCGTCCGTTCATCGCCCTCGACAAGGCCGGCATCGCCGCCGAGGGGACGCGGCTCGGCGTGGACTTCGCGCGCACCTGGTCGTGCTACAAGGGTGGCGCGCGGCACTGCGGGAAGTGCGGCACCTGCGTGGAGCGCCGCGAGGCGTTCCTGCGCGCGGGCCTGGCCGATCCGACGGATTACGAGGCCACGCCGCCGCTGCCGGCGGCGCCGGAAAAACGCGAAGGAGCAAGGTAGCGAGGCCGGCCACGAGCTTTCACGCTGCCTGGGGTTTTCCATGCTGATTTCCGAAATCTTCCATTCCCTGCAGGGCGAGGGCGAGCTCCTCGGGGTGCCGTCGGTGTTCGTGCGCACCAGCGGCTGCAACCTTCGCTGCAATTGGTGCGACACCCCCTATGCCTCGTGGGCCCCGGAGGGGCGGCCGATGGAAGTCGACGAGATCCTGGCGGCGGTGCGGGCGTTCCCGGCGAAACACGTCGTGCTGACGGGCGGCGAGCCCATGATCGCGCCCGGGATCCACGAGTTGGCGTTCCAGCTGCAGGAAGCCGGCTACCATATCACCATCGAGACGGCGGCAACGGTCCCGCCCCGCGGCATCGCCTGCGACCTCGCGTCGCTGAGCCCGAAGCTTGCGCACTCGGCGCCGGATGCGCGGCTGGACGACACCTGGCGGCGCCGGCACGAGGAGCTCCGCTGGCAACCCGAGGTGGTCGCCGGGTGGATCGCCGTGGCGGACTACCAGCTAAAGTTCGTGGTCGCGGCGGAGGCCGACGTTGCGGAGATCGAGCGGATGATCGGGGAGACCGGCTGCGCCGTGCCGCCGAGCAAGGTGCTGCTGATGCCCGAGGGCACGAGCGTGGAGACGCTGCGCGCCCGTGCGGGCTGGTTGAGCGAGCTCTGCAAGGCGCGCGGCTACCGCTACGCGCCACGGCTGCACGTCGAGCTCTACGGCAACCGGCGCGGCACATGAGCGCGCCGCGCAAACTCTCGGTCGAGCTGGCGGAGCTCCGCGCCCACGCCGGCGAGCGGGCCCTCACCCTGCGCGAAGTCATCCAAGTGCTCGGCGGCCGTGCCTACCTGCTGCTGGTGCTGCTGCTCGCCCTCCCGTTCATCACGCCCCTTCCCCTGCCGGGCCTGTCGACGCCCTTTGGCGTGGCCATCGCGCTGATCGCGCTGCGGCTGTCCCTCGGGCAGCGGCCGTGGCTGCCCAGGGCGCTGCAACGGAAGGTGCTGCCGCCGGGTTTCTTCGGCCGGCTGTTTGCCCTGGCGGAGAAGGTGCTGCGGTTCCTGGAGAAATTCCTGCGCCCGCGCGGGCGGGTCTTGACCGAGTCGGCGCTCCTGCGGCAGCTGCATGCGGTGCTGCTGCTGGTTTCCGCCGTCGTGCTCCTCCTGCCGCTGCCGATCCCCTTCACGAACTCGTTTCCCGCGTGGGCAATCCTGCTGGTCGCCGCCGGCCTGCTGGAGCGGGACGGCCTCTTCATCGGGCTGGGCTACCTGGCCGCGGCGCTGGGCGCGCTCTATTTCTATTTCCTCGGCGAAACGGCCTCCCGCCTCGTGGAGGAGCT
>CAYMSE010000373.1:0-2662 GCA_964392935.1 uncultured Oleiharenicola sp. | reverse complement strand
CCGGAGCTGGCGGTCCTCCCGGCTCGCACCATCCGCGGGCTCAATTACCGCACCCTGGTCCGCGCGGCGCTGGGCTCGACCTCGGCCAGCCTCCGCTCGGCCAACGCCGGTGTGAGCTCCATCAAGAACGTCTACGAGAACCGCCTGGTCGAGACGTTCATCCTGGATGCCCGCATCGAGAGCGACAAGGCGGTGGCCGACCGCTACGAGAACGGCGCCCAGGCATACATGGCGATGGAGGCTTCCGGCGTGCTCGAAGGACAGATGCAGGGGCTTTCGTCCCTCATGTACTACGGCACCAACGCCACCTTCGGCAACTCAACCGGATTCCCGGGCCTGCTGCAGGCGTACGACACGGCCAACATGGAAGTGGATGCCACCGGAACGACCGATAGCACCTGCTCCAGCGTGTGGCTCTGCCGTTATGGCCCCAGCGAGCTCACCTGGGTATGGGGCGCCAACGGCGCTGGGCTCACAATGCCGGCGATCCGGGAAGAGACGATCCTGGATCCCAACGATTCGACCAAGAAGTTGACCGCGTACGTGGGCAACATCCTGGCGTATCCCGGGCTGCAGGTCGGATCGCTGCGAAGCGTCTGCCGGATCAAGAAGATCACCGAGGACAGCGGCAAGGGTTTGACCGATGCCCTGCTCAACAAGGCGCTGGAGAAATTCCAGCCGGGCTTTGGTCCCAACATCATCTTCATGAGCCAGCGGTCGGCGCGGCAGCTCCAGAGCAGCCGCACTGCGACCAACCCCACCGGCCAGCCGGCGCCGTGGCCCAACTCGATCGTCGGCGTAGATGGCCAGACGATTCCGATCCACGTGACCGCAGCGATCCTGAACACGGAGACATTAGCCCTCTAACGAGGGGCTGGGGTTGAGGATGACAGACAGGAATGTCTGTCCTACTGACCACGATTGAGGATGACAGACAGGAATGTCTGTCCCACCGAAAGGACTGATCATGAACCTGACCTTGATTTTGATTATGGCGACGATCGCGGTGATCGCCGCCTCGACCATGTTTGCCGCTTCGCCCTCCGTCCGCGATGCGGCGCTGAAGATTTCCCGCGCCCTGCCCAACGGGGCGGCGACGGTCTATGCCTCGCCGGGCATTGACCTGGGGAAGGTGACTTCCCAGGGCACCAACCCCGGTGAGATGGAGTTTCTCCTCTCCGCGCCGGCGGTGGATACGACTCAATGTCCGGATGCCAAGACGCTCAAGTACTCGATCCTGCTGGACACGGTCGATCCGATCGATGGCAGCTCGGTGGCGGAGTACACCGACCTGATCACCCAGACCGGCGCTGGCGGCGCCGGCGCGGCGGCGGCAACCAAGAAATTCCGCATCCGGTCCGATGCCAACCGCATCGTGGGATTCAAGATCGTCGGCTCCGCCAGCGGCGATGCCTCCGGCGTGAGCGCCACGCTCGAACTGCTGGGATGACAGACACGAATGTCTGTCCTACCAAACGGCGAAGACGCCCGCCGCCGATCTCGGCGCAGAGGCGGCGGCGGGTTGTCCAAACTGATTTCTCTGCTTCTCTGCGTCTCTGTGTCTCTGTGTTCGTTTTTCCGTTCGATGCCCAAGCCAAACACAGAGGCGCAGAGAAGAAAAATGAAGGAATTCAAAATGGCAAAGAAGAAACAAACCGAAGACGCCGACACCGTCGCGGGCGCAGCGAATGACACGATCGCCCAGGACCAGGCTCCCGCCATCGAGCGGCGCTACCAGGTCTCGCGGCCGCCGATGATCAACGGGCACATCGCGGGCCTGAACATCCGCAACGGCTCGTGCATCACGGCCGATGCGAACAAGGCCAAAGAAGCCGCCAAGCTGGGCGCGACCGTCGAAGAACTGTAGGAGACACGGTCCTGCGGACCGGCGCTAATTAACGGCGGTGCGCAGCACCGCGTCCACGTGAGGAAATTATGTCACTTTCCACAGCCCAAAAGAACGCACTCAACTCCGGAAACCCCAACGCCCTGGCCCTCTCGGCCGGCGTGGGGGACCTGATCGAAGATCTGCAGACGGCCGTCGCCAGCGGGAACCTGGGGATCACGTCATTCAGCTGGGACGTGAACAACCTCGCCGGCGCGGCGATCGCCGATGGCGGCGCGGTCAACCCCAACGGCTCGGAGCTGTACGTCGCGTACGACGAAGACAACACCTCCGGGTTGGACCTGGGCTACTTCGGCGGACTTGTATGGGTCGAGGGCACGGGGTTTGTCACGATCACCCAGGACGTGATCTCCCTCTCGGCTTCGCAGACCAATTACGTTGAAGCCGCCGCCAACGGCGCGGTGAGCAAAAACACCTCCGGCTTCTCGGTCGACAAGATCCCGCTCTTCGTGGTGGTCACCGGCTCCAGCACGATCACCTCGATCCGACCCGTGAAACCGCTGCTGAGCATGTTCCCCTCGGGCGGGCTCCCCGGCAGCCGGCTCTCCACCGCGATCAAGACGAAGATGACCCAGGTGGTGGCCGGCACGATCTCGGCGACGGGGGATGTGATCGTTCAATGCCCCTCGGCCGCGGCGACGCTCACCAAGCTGGCGATCGTGGTGACCACCACGATCACGACGTCCGACACGAACTACTGGACGTTCAGTGCCGTCAACAAGGGCCCGACCGGCAGCGGCACGACGGCCCTCCTGG
>CAYMSE010000372.1:0-7079 GCA_964392935.1 uncultured Oleiharenicola sp. | reverse complement strand
GCAACGTGCTCGTGGCGGACACCGGCAACGCGGCGATCCGCAAGATCACGCCCGCCGGGGTCGTGACCACCCTCTCGTTCACCGCCGGCCCGACCGACGGTGGCTCGGGCGGCGGCGGCTCCGGTGGCGGTGGTTCCGGCTGCGGCGGCTCCGGTGGCGGCGGCTCCGGCGGCAGCGGTTCCGGCGGCGGCGGTTCGCCCGGTGGTGGTGGTGGCGGCGGCGGCGGAGCCCCGAGCGAATGGTTCCTCGGCGCCCTCGCCTCCCTCGCCCTCGCCCGCGGCCTGCGCCGCGCCACGCGCTAGGGCGGATTCAATAATCGCGTAGCCGCCCATGTAGGTCGGGCTTTACGCCCGACAGTCGGGGATGAACCCCGACCTGCATAGGACGGCGCTACGATTCAACTTAAACTGCCCTAGCCGGCTTCAACCCTTTGTGGGAGCGACTTCGCGTCGCGGCGCCTGATCCCCCAGGATCCCAACCGCCGGGTACCACGCCCCTCCCACATCCCTTTCCCCCGGCCGACAAAATCGGGGTGGACTTTGCCCCGCACGCGGATTCTCCTCGCGGCCTTGGTTCGCCCCGATGGCGGAATTGGCAGACGCAACGGACTCAAAATCCGTCGCCCTCTAAAGGCGTGTGGGTTCGAGACCCTCTCGGGGCACCAATTCAATGTTCGTGATCTGGCCAAGATTCTCCGAGAGAGAATGCGGCTGGTTGGGGTTGGCTATGATGCGCCCTTTAGTTCACATTTTCCCCGGCCAGGAAAACATTTTCACACAGTCAAGATCTCGGCCAAAAACTGCGCGACGGTTGATGAAATGTTTGAGCTGACGTTAAGTGAAATGCCCGAAGGAACCAAAATCAGAGAATTGTGAAGCCCTGAAATAGTCGGCTCATGAACTACGATCAGTTGCAGAAATCTGAAATTGTCCGTCTTCATCCACCGGCGTGGAGACAATACCCGGGATCCGATGAAAACTGGCATCAGGCGGACGAGGATTGGAAAATTGAGGAAGTAAATCGAAAGGCGAAAAGTATCGAATTGCTGAATCTGCGAAGTCAGGTGCGCGTTCGTCTATTTGCAGATACTATCTATGGAATAGATCGCGATCCGAACGGGCCAAATCCTGACGAGAAACGCTATTTTCTCAAAATCGGGATGAAGGTTCTTCTGTATAGTGACAACGCGACAAAAGTGGTGCCGTTCATGCCCGTCGAGAAATCGAAAGGTGAATCGTTTCCGCCTGCTATCAAGATGTTCCGCGAAGCGGAACCAGAGCTTTCGTCGGGCAATGTAGTCCCTGCGCAGAGGCTACGTGTAGGCGCTACGTCACCGAGCATACATGACTACTTCGTTACAGATTTTCAGCTACCAGCTCTCTTCGGAACGGGGGCATTTGGATCTCCAGCATCAGCTACATCACCCGCCAAACCAAGTGTGAACGTGGAGTATCGCCATTGGTTCGATGCAGATTCCCACGCGAGTTTTTTGGCAATGTACATTCCGAGTGCACCACAAACGTTCGAAATGCTTAAGAATCTGGTTGAGACTGAGGGCTACAAAGAATTTCTGAAGGCAAGGAGCGGAAAGCTCCAGTTGCCAGGAGTTCCTAAAAAAGGTGAGCAAGTATACGTTGAACCCGGCAACGACGGGAATGTGGCGCGAATCGTGATTAAGCGTCCGGCAGACGCGTTCATTGAGGCTCTCGAAATGAAATTTTCGGGAGCCATCTACCTTTATCTGGACGACCGACTTACACCGTACGAAGTCGGCCTGCTTGACGTACTCTATCGAACAAAGGGTCTCTTTCCTCAATTTCGCGGACCCGATTATAGAGAAATGCGCCAGTTGGCGGACAATAACGTGGCTGACAGTTCTCCGCCAAAACAGGGTAGTGAAAGCAGCCCTACACAGCGGGAATCCAGCACTATCGCGCCTCCCTCGCCTCGAGCAGCCTCAACAAATTCAGCTGTACCGCCGAGTTGGAGTCCCGGGAAAAGTTTGGTTCTCGGAGCAATTGCTACGATCGTTGCTACGGTAATTGGCGGCGTCGCACTCTCGTACCTCAAGAAGTCGGATGGCCCTCAATTAGGTTCTAGCGTAACCAATAATACTTCTACTGGGACAATAGATGTCGCTCCGGGTGCACCAGTGATCGGTCGAGAAGCGCCCGTTCCGGGAACCACGTGGACGCATTCCGAGCTACTGAACAATTTTCCGTTCGGGTACGTCATTATCTCTCAACCCGCGGGAGGAAGATGGACCTACGAGCCATATCCCGGAGACCACATCAAGTGGACTGCCGATTGGGCTAAAATGAATATCGAGGTGAACCACTCCACCAACAAGGTCTATTGGACTTTCCCACCAGACATGACCATCTCTCGGAATGGCAAGGTGGTTTGGGAACAAAAGGACTGCCACATCACCTTCGACACGCCGTTTCAAGAAGGTGGTGTTTATGAGCCAATGCTTGCTGTGTTTCCCGGTTACGATGAACCGGCACCAGTCGTTACCACGCTAAGTAGCAATCAACGCGCACCAGTGTTCGTGGTGGGTTTCAAGATTTGGCCAAAACGAGACCCCCAGAGATAGTCGGATGACGGTTGTTGACGGCCGCGGGCCAGCACTCGGTAGGTTCGATTTGGCTCAAGAAGGTACTAGCCCGGCAGCGCTGCTAATCGCAATTGCAGTTCACACTGACCTCGTGCTCCGCGCATGAGTCCATGCAAACGAGTAGCGCCACCGCGCCACCGCGTCACCGCGCCGCCGCGTCGTAGTCGCGTGAGGCCCGCCAGGCGAGGCGCAGCTGGATGAAGCCGTCGAGCACCCGCACGGCTTCCACCATCCCCGCCTTGGCCTCGGGCGACAGCTGCTCGCCGAATCCCGTGTTGCGCGCGGGCACCGGCAGCAGCCAGGCCCGCGGCGCGCGGCCATAGACCTCCCGCGCCAGCGCCAGCAACGTCTCGGGCTCGAGCGCATGCGTCGTCACCTGCGCCGACTCGGACGGACTCAGCGGCTGCAGGCGGACGTGCGGATCCGCCCCGAGCATCGCGTCGACGAACACCACGACGCCGGCCTCCGCCACCAGCGGGGCGTGCTCGGGCGAGAGCTGCGCGCACGTGATAGTCTGGACGTCGGGGAACTCGAGCCCCGCGATGCGCTCCGCCACGCGCAGGCCGACGCCGTCGTCCTGCCGCAGCGAATTGCCGTAGCCGATCACCAGGATCTGTTCCGTGCAGGTGTAGGGGGAGGCGGTGGCCATGTTAGTCGCGAAAAACCTCGTTGAGCAGCCGCCCGCCCGGACCGACCAGCCGCAGGTGCAGCGCCATGCGCCCGGCCGCGTGCGTCGAGCAGCTGAGGCACGGGTCGTAACACCGGATGCCGTGCTCGATGCGGTTGAGCATCGGCTCGCTGATCTCCGGCCCGCGCACGAAATGCCGGGCGATCTGCGCCACGGTGCGGTTCATCGCCAGGTTGTTCTGCCCGGTGGCGACGATCAGGTTCACCTTCTGGAGGAGTCCGTTCCGGTCGACGGTGTAGTCGTGGAAGAGCGTGCCCCGCGGCGCCTCGCTCGCGCCCACGCCGTGCAGGTTGTTGATGCCGGCATCGGCCCGCAGGTCCTCGCCCCCTAGCTCCGGCCGCTCGACGAGCCGCTCGATCAACTCGAGCGAGCCGAGGATCTCGATCAGCCGGGCGTAATGGTAGAGGAACGACGACGTCACCGCTCCGCCGCTGCCCAACGCCTTGAAGGCCTTCAGCTCCGCATCGGCGCGCGGCACGCCGAAGTGCGTGCAGAGGTTCAGGCGGGCGAGCGGACCGACCCGGTACATGCCTTCGGGATAGCCGAGCGGCAGGTAGTACGGCGACTTCAGGTAGGACGCCTCCTGGCCGCTCTCGCCGATGAACTCGCGGTACCGCGCCGGGTCCACCTGGTCGGCGATGACGTTGCCGCTGCTGTCGCCGAAGCGCAGCCTGCCGCCGTGGTGCTCCCACGTGCCGTCGGATCCGACCAGCGCCATGAACAGGGACGGGAAATTGCCGTAGAGCTGGGTCTCGCGCTCGTGCGTGGCCAGCGTGCGCTTGAACAAATCGAGCGCCACCTGCGTCGTCGCGAACGCCTCGGGCAGCCACGCGCGGATGCGGTCGCGGCCCGCGGCATCGAGGCCGCTCCGGACGCCGCCCGGCACCGCCCACGCGGGGTGGATCTTCTTTCCGCCGAGGATCTCGATGATCTCCTGGCCGAACTGGCGGAGGCGGATGCCCGCGCGCGCGATGTCGGCGTGGCTCGCGGCCAGGCCGAACACGTTGCGCTGCGCCGGCGGGGTGTCCCAGCCGAGCAGGAAGTCCGGCGCACTCAGGTGAAAGAAGCTCAGCGCGTGGCTCTGCACGATCTGGCCGAGGTTCATCAGCCGCCGCAGCCGGTCCGCCGCGGGCGGAATCGAGACCGCCATGATGGCGTCGCCCGCCTTGGCCGAGGCGAGCAGGTGGCTCACCGGGCAGATGCCGCAGATGCGCGGGGTGATGCCCGGCATCTCGGAAAACGGCCGGCCCTCGCAGAACTTCTCGAAGCCGCGGAACTCGACGACGTGGAATTCCGCCCCGGACACGTTGCCGGCGTCGTCGACGAAGACGCTGATCTTCGCGTGTCCTTCGATGCGGGTGACGGGGTCGATGATGATGCGCTTGGCCATGGGAGTCCGGTCGTTGGGTCAGCCGAATTTCAGGTCCGCCGCCGCCAGCTGCGGTTTTTCGCCCGCGAGCAGGGCCACGAGGACCTGCTTGATGCGTGCGGCCGGCGGCGGGCAGCCGGGCAGAAAGTGTTCGACGCGCACCACCTCGTGCACCGTGCGCACCCGCGGCAGCAGGGCCGGCACGATGCCGTCGTGCTTCGGGGGCAGCCGGTGGAGCTGCGCATTCTCGACGTAGGCGCTCTGCAGCACGTTCACGGCGCTGCCGGCCCCGAGCTGGTTGCGGAGCGCCGGCACGTTGCCCGTGACCGCGCAGTCGCCGAACGCGACGAGCACGCGCGTGCGGGCCCGGATCGTGTGCAGCAGCTCGAGGTTGTCCTCGTTGCAGATCGCGCCCTCGATCAGGCAGACATCGACGCCCTCGGGGTACTCCTTGCAGTCGACCACGGGGCTGTAGACCAGGTCCACGCGGCCGGCCAGCTCGAGGAGGAACTCGTCGAGATCGAGGAAGGACATGTGGCAGCCGGCGCAGCCGCCGAACCACACGGTGGCGAGTTTCAGACGATCCATTGTTTTTTCTCCCGGGCGGTGGCGATGAATTCGAGTTTCGAGCGGTCGTGCGCCATCTCGCCGGCGGTCGCCCCCTTGGCGAACAGCGCGCCGGTCGGGCACGCGAGCACGCACTTGCCGCAGGCGGTGCAGGTCTCGGAGTCGCCCCACGGCTCGTTGAGGTCGGAAATGATGGACGACTTGCCGCCGCGGCCGGCGACGTTCTTCGTGCCCGCGCCCTCGATGTGCCAGCAGGCGCGCACGCAGCGCTGGCAGAGGATGCAGCGGTTGTGGTCGATGCCGAAGAGGCGGTGCGTCGCGTCGACGCCCCAGCGCGGGGCGTTGTACTCGTAGCGCACGTGGTCCACGCCCAGCCCGGCAGCCAGCGCCTGGAGTTCGCAGTGGCCGTTGGACACGCAGACGGCGCAGACGTGGTTCCGCTCGGCCAGCAGCAGCTCGATCGTCATCCGCCGGTACTGGCGCAGCCGCTCGGAGTCGGTCGTGACCTCCATCTCCTCGCTCACGCGGGTCGTGCAGGCGGGAAGGAGCTTGTTGACGCCCTTGACCTCGACGAGGCAGAGGCGGCACGCGCCGACGTCCAGCACGCCCTCGAGGTGGCAGAGCGTCGGGATGCCGATGCCGTTGTCGATCGCGGCGTCCAGCACGGTGGCG
This sequence comes from uncultured Oleiharenicola sp., assembly GCA_964392935.1. Lineage (GTDB taxonomy): Bacteria > Verrucomicrobiota > Verrucomicrobiia > Opitutales > Opitutaceae > Lacunisphaera. The sequence continues at coordinate 1,166 of CAYMSE010000372.1, read as the reverse complement.
TTTTCGTCCGCGCTGACGGTCCGGCCGTCGATGGTGAGAGTTTTCGCGCCCATGGGTTCGGGGGGTCAGGGTTTGGCGGCCGCGGGGGTCGCGCCGGCCTCGGCCGGCTGGAGCAGCTCCTCATACTCCCCGCGGAAGAACCGCAGGGTGCTGAGCACGGGATTCGGCGCCGTCTGGCCGAGCCCGCAGAGGCTGGTGTGCTTGACCATGTCGCAGAGCTCCTCGAGCTGCGCCAGGTCCGTCGCCGTCGCCCGGCGGGCGAGGATCTTCTCGAGCAGGCGGTTCAGCTGCACGGTGCCGGTGCGGCACGGCACGCACTTGCCGCACGACTCGTCCATGCAGAACTCCATGTAGAACTTCGCGATCTCGACCATGTTGGTCTTGTCGTCCATCGCGACCATGCCGCCCGAGCCCATGATCGAGCCGAGGCGCGTCAGGGATTCGTAGTCGACCGGCGTGTCGAGGTGCTGCGCGGGGATGCAGCCGCCCGAGGGCCCGCCGGTCTGCACGGCCTTGATCGAGCCGCCGTCCGGGGCGCCGCCGCCCATCTCCTCGACGATCTGGCGGAGCGGGATGCCCATCGGCACCTCGATGAGGCCGTTGTGCCGCACCTTGCCGGTGAGGGCGAAGACCTTCGTGCCCTTGCTTTTCTCCGTGCCGATCGCGGCGTACCAGTCCGGGCCGCGGTTCACGATCGGCGCGATGTTGGCGAAGGTCTCGACGTTGTTGATCAGCGTCGGGCAGCCCCACAGGCCGCTCTCCGCCGGGAACGGCGGCCGCGGCCGCGGCGTGCCGCGCTTGCCCTCGACCGACGCCATCAGCGCCGTCTCCTCGCCGCAGACGAACGCGCCCGCGCCGATGCGGATGTCGACGTTGAAGTTGAACGGGGACTCGAAGATGGCGCCGCCGAGCAGCCCGAGCTGCTTCGCCTGCTTGATCGCCGTCTGGAGCCGTGTGATCGCCAGCGGGTACTCCGCGCGCACGTAGATGAAGCCCTGGTCGGCGCCGACCGCGTAGGCCGCGATCGCCATGCCCTCGAGCACGAGGTGCGGGTCGCTCTCGAGGATGCTGCGGTCCATGAACGCGCCGGGGTCGCCCTCGTCGCCGTTGCAGATGACGTACTTCAGATCGCCAACCGCCTTGGCCACGGTGCTCCACTTCAGGCC
>CAYMSE010000371.1:0-5184 GCA_964392935.1 uncultured Oleiharenicola sp. | reverse complement strand
GTATTCGCTCTCGGCCCCCTTCATCTCCTCCAGCGGCGACCAGATGACCTCGACCGGATACACCCGGCCCGAGACCTCAATGACCGGCGCGTCGCCGAACGCCTTGGAGAACGCCGCGGTGTCGATCGTGGCCGAGGTGATCACGATCTTCAGGTCGGGCCGCCGCTCCCGCAGCCGGCGGAGGTGGCCGAGGATGAAATCGATGTTCAGCGAGCGCTCGTGCGCCTCGTCGACGATGATCGTGTCGTAATCGCGCAGCTCCGGGTCCGCCTGCAGATCGGCGAGGAGCATGCCGTCGGTCATGAACTAGATGACCGTGTCCCGGGAGGTTTGGTCGGCGAAGCGGATCTTGCAGCCGACCTCGCGCCCGAACGCCACGTTCAGCTCCTCCGCCACGCGCCGCGCGACCGAGGTGGCGGCCACGCGCCGGGGTTGCGTGCAGGCGATCCTGCCGCGCACCCCGCGACCGGCCGCCAGGCACATCTTCGGGATCTGCGTCGTCTTGCCCGAACCCGTCTCGCCCGCCAGCACCAGCACCGGGTGGTGCTGGATGGCCGTGACGATCTCATCCACCCGCGAGCTGATGGGCAGCTCGGGCGGATACTCGATCCGGAAGGGCCAGGACTGGTCGGGACGCGGCGGCATGAAGAAATTTGAGGTTTCGGTGGCCGGGGTTAATGGCAAAGTCAAATGATGACCCCGCCGCCCCCGACTCCCGCCCAGAAGACCCTCCGGCGGGTGCAGACCGTCGCGTATGTCGATGGCTGGGGCGTCGTCGCGGTCGCCGGCCTGAGCCTGCTGCTCACGCTTGCGACCGGCCAGCTCATGGGGCTTTTCGTCAGCGCCTTCGTGCTACTCGGCGGGGTGATCGAGCTGCGGGGCCGCCGCGCCCTGCTGCGCCGCGACCCCGACGGTGTGAGGCTGCTGGTCCGCGCCCAGCTCATCATCCTTGCCGTCATCCTGGTCTACTGCCTGCGCTGCATCCTGAGCTTCGACACCGGCTACCTGCGCGACCAGGTCCTCCCGGAGGCCAACCAGGCGCTGCAGGCCATGCTGGGCGTGAGCCTGAACGACCTGCTCGGCGAGAGCGGCCTCACCACCGCGGACCTCGTGCCGCTCGTGCGCCAGGCCTTCATGCTGACGTATGCGGCCGTCGCCGTGACGAGCCTGCTCTACCAGGGTGGCCTTGCGCTTTACTATCGCCGCCGCGCCGATCTCGTCCGCGAGGCGCTCGCCGCCCCGCCACCGCTCGCCTGACCGCGCCGCTTGCGTCCGCCGCCGGCCCCGTTAGCTTCGCCGCCACATGTCCAAGGATCGCTACATCGAGGCCAAGCAGCGCTGGGCGGAGAAGCAGCTCGCCCGCGGCTTCAAGCCGCGCGACGTCGCCGCGACCGACCGCCTGCCTCCCGGCCAGAAGCTCACGACCGGCTTTCCCGTCCTGGACCTCGGCGTGCAGCCCGAGGTGCCGCTCGGCGAGTGGTCGCTCACCCTCGACGGCCTGGTCGAGCAGCCCGTCACGCTCAACTGGGAGCAGTTCAACGCGCTGCCGCAGGTGACGGACGTCAGCGACTTCCACTGCGTGACCACGTGGAGCAAGTACGACTGCGAGTGGAGCGGCGTAGCCTTCACGACGCTGTTCGAGCTCGTCCAGCCGAGGCCCGAGGCGCGCTTCGTCTATTTCACCAGCTATGACGGCTACTCGACCAACGTGCCGCTCGAGCGCTGCCTCGACGACGACGTGCTCGTCGCCACGCGCTTCGGCGGCGCGCCCGTCACCCGCGAGCACGGCGGCCCGGCCCGCGTGATCATCCCGAAGCTCTACGCCTGGAAGGGCGCGAAGTTCGTGAAGACGCTCACCTTCCTCGCCGAGGACCGCCTCGGCTTCTGGGAGGTGCGCGGCTACCACAACGTCGGCGACCCGTGGAAGGAAGAGAGTTATGCGTGATGAAAGTCCAGCGCCGAGAGCCAAGAGTCCAGAGCCCCGGGGACCCGGTGGCTGCAGCAGTTGGATTGGCCTCTGGACTCTAGACCCTAAGCTCTGGACTTCATTATGAACTTCTTCCCCCAGGACATCATCATCAAGAAGCGCGACGGCGGCGCCCTGAGCCGCGAGGAGATCGAGTTCTTCGCGCGCGGCGTGACCGACGGCAGCTTCGCCGACTATCAGGCCACCGCGCTCCTGATGGCGATCTTCTGGCGCGGCATGTCCGCGCAGGAAACCGCCTGGCTGACCGACGCGATGATGCGCTCGGGCGACGTCATCGACCTGCGCGACATTCCCGGCGCCAAGGTCGACAAGCACTCAACCGGCGGCGTGGGCGACAAGGTCTCGCTCCTCCTTGCCCCGCTCGCCGTCGCCTGCGGCCTCAAGGTCCCGATGATGAGCGGCCGCGGCCTCGGCCACACCGGCGGCACGCTCGACAAGCTCGAGGCGATCCCCGGTTTCCGCGTCCAGCTGAGCGTGCCCGAGTTCCGCACGATCCTGCAGCAGGTCGGCTGCGCGATGATCGGCCAGACCCCGCAGGTCGTCCCGGCCGACCGCAAGCTCTACGCCCTGCGCGACGTCACCGGCACCGTCGAGTGCATCCCGCTCATCTGCGCCAGCATCATGAGCAAGAAGCTCGCCGAGGGCATCGACTCGCTCGTGCTCGACGTGAAGTTCGGCCGGGGCGCGTTCATGACGCGCAAGGCCGACGCCCTCACGCTCGCCCGCGCGATGGTCGACACCGGCCGGGCCGCCGGCAAACCGGTGCGCGGCCTGCTCACCGCCATGAACCAGCCGCTCGGCCGCGCCGCCGGCCACACCACCGAGGTCATCGAGTCGATCGAGTGCCTGAAGGGCCGCGGCCCCACCGACCTGATGGAGGTCACCTACGCGCTCACCGGCGAGATGCTCCTGCTCGGCGGCCAGGCGAAGGACGCGGCCGACGCGCGCCGGCGGATGGTCGCCGCCATCAACAGCGGCGCCGCGCTCCAGGTCTTCCGCGCCATGTGCACGGCCCAGGGCGGCGATGCCCGCGTCGTGGATGATTACGCGCTCCTGCCCACGGCGAAGAAACGGATTTCCATCCAGGCCGCCGCCGGCGATCGCGGTTACGTCAGCGAAGTCGACGCCCTCAAGTGCGGCCACGCCATCATGGCGCTCGGCGGCGGCCGCGCCGCGGTGACCGACAAGATCGACCATGCCGTCGGCATCGCCGACCTGATCAAGATCGGTGAAACCGTCGCCCCCGGCACGCGCCTCTGCACGCTGCACGTGAACGACGACGCCAAGGCCGCCCGCGCCGAGACCCTCATCCGCGAGGCGATCAAGTTCTCCCCCGCCGCCCCGGTGCAGGACGCCCTGATCCAGGACCTGATCCAGTAGGCCAGCCGAAACAAGTCGTTCTCCCCGTGGGAGGGGCTTTACGCCCCGACCGTCTGACCGCGAGTTGGGGCATGAAGCCCCTCCTACAAAATCGGCTCAAGTGGCGCCCGCCGTCCGTGCCGGTTGGCCCGCCCGAATTTCAAGATTCCCGATTTCACGATTGCTGATTTCAAGATTCCACCCCGCTCCACCGCCGAGCCTCCCTCGGAATCATTGGGCGCCCGACGTTGGGCGTCGGACGTTCACCCCGTCCCTCACCCCGCCGTCGTCGGCGTCGAATCCCGGCGGCCCTTCCCCGGCGGCGCCTTCCAGTCCGTGCGGGCGTTGGCGAAAAAGCGCATCATCTCGCGGAGGTCCGCCGGCACCGCCTTGGGCAGGTTGAGCGCGACCCACCGGTAAAGCTGCCGCACCTCGGGATTCTCGATCCCTTCCGAGACGGCGAAACCGGGCGCCGACCAGGCGCGGCGCTCGCCTTCCGCGTTGCTGGAAAAAATCTCGAGCGCCGGCCGGTTGGCCTCGCCGCGGACGCAGTGCTCGTTCACGAGGAGCTCGAAGCCCGCCAGCTTCTTCGTCTCCGGCTCGCGCCAGGCCGTGAGCGTCGCCTTGCGCGACGACTTGAATTGCGTGACCGCGAAGCCGGCCCGCTCGGCTGCGCGCGTGGGCTTCTCCACCAGTTCGAGCGTCGAGCCGAGGATGACGGTTTCCAGCACCTGCAGGTAGCCCTTGCGGTGGTCCAGGTCCTTCACCTTGAGCTCCAGCCCGCAGATGGCGCTCGCCGACTGGACGCGGAAATGCGCGACCACCGCCGGCATCATCAGCTGGTAGCCGTCCAACGAGAGCACGAGCATGGTTTCGTGGCCCCGGCGCGAGACGGCGGCCGGCGGCAGCTGCACGCTGAGGCCGCCGATGGACATGTTGATGACCGATCCGCCCCACAAACGCCCCTCGCTGTCCGCCTTGCGGCCCATCTGGTCGGAATCCTGGAGCGTGATCGAGGCCCGCAGGGGGAAGGTCGCCGCCACCGGGTACCGCATCGATTTCCGCTTGTCGCGCAGCTTGGCGAGCGCGGCCTTCTTGAAGTCGAGGAGGTACCGGAAGAGCATCACCTGTGAAGTGTGTCGGGAAGTCGCCGCCGGCTCAAGTCCGCAGCCGCGCAATCTCCGTAACGTCTGTGTTAATCCCGGACAGGCCCAACGGCCTTAGTCGTCCGGGGCAAATGGTGCTCGGGGGGGGACTCGAACCCCCATGCGGTTAGGCACAGGCTTCTGAGACCTGCGTGTCTACCAATTCCACCACCCGAGCAAAAAACGGAAGGGGCATGGATACGTTCCGCGCCCGGTGGCGCAAGGCTTTTGTTCGGGGGGCGGCGGGTGCCTCCGCACCGCACTTTCCCCTCGGCCGGTCCCGTCAGGCGCGCCGGTGCTGCCGCTCGTGCTCGAGCAGCCGCTGCTTGCGCCAGAGGCCGCCGGCGTAGCCGCAGAGCGAGCCGTCGGCGTTGATCACGCGGTGGCAGGGAATCACGAGCGCCAGCATGTTCGAGCCGTTGGCGCGGCCGATCGCGCGCGGCGCCTTCGGCACCCCGAGCCGCGCCGCCATCGCGGCGTAGCTGCGCGTCTCGCCGGCCGGGATGGCCCGGAGCGCGGACCAGACGCGCCGCTGGAAATCCGAGCCCACCGGCGCCACTGGCACGTCAAAATCCAGCCGTTCCCCGGCGAAAGACTCCGCGAGCTGGGCGGCGACCGCATCGAGGTGCGGATGGTTGCCAGGCACGATCGTGCACTTGAGGCGCTTCCGCAGCTGGAGCAATTCACGCTCGA